>JANONH010000025.1:0-7381 GCA_031420735.1 Methylibium sp. | reverse complement strand
ACCTCGTTCAACACCCGCTCGGTGGGCATGTGGACAAGCTCAAATGCAGCTTGCCCACAAGCCCACCCAGCCCGACTATCGACGGCTATTTTGAATTTTGCGTTCCACACAAAAAGACGAGGGGCCGCGCTGCTGCGGCATCTTCACCGCAGCGCACAACGACCCGTTTACTTGCATGATCCGCGGGCCGGCAAGGCGCGCTGCCGGCCGTCGCCGGCCGGCTCGATCGCATCACCCCCGCCTTACCCCTTCACTCCAACGTGAACGCCATCAGCGCCGCGCCACCGTTCAACTCCTTGAACTCGGGGTACAGCCCGCCGATGAAACCGGGGAACAGTGAGCCCATGCCGCTGGGCACGAGGATGTACTGCTTGCCGCCGGCGCTGTAGCTCATGATGCCGGCGCGGATGCCCGAGCCGGTGTTAAAGCTCCAAAGCTCCTTGCCGGTCTTGGCTTCGTAGGCGTGCACGTGGCCGCGTGAGTCGCCGTTGAAGACCAGGTCGCCGGCGGTGACGAGCACGCCGCCGAGGCCGGGCAGCGGGTAATCCACCGTCCAGGCGCGCTTGCCGGTGAAGGGGTCGACCGCCTGCAGCCGTGCCGAGGGCTTGCCACTCGGCGGCGCCTCGAACTTGATCTCCGAGATGCCGAAGTTGGGCTGCGAAAAGGCGAGCTTCTCGACGTCGTGGTCGGGTGCCACGGTGAGGCGGTTGCAAAACTCCTGCGCGTTGCTGTACCACAGGCCCGTCTTCGGGCTGTAGGCGCCGTGGTTCCAGCTGCGCGCGCCCAGGGCGCTGGGGCAGAACAGCTTGCTGTTGCCGATTTCAGGTTCGTTGCGGCCGATGAGGGCGCCGGTCTTCGGGTCGACGCTCTTGACCCAGTTCACGTTCTCGGAGAACTGCCAGACGTTGTCGATCTTGCCGGTCTTGCGGTCCATCACGGTGACGAAGCCGCCCTTGTTAAGGTGGACCATCATCTGCTTGCCGGCCTTGTCGATCATCAGGTATTCGTAGGCGGAGTCGTAGTCCCAGACGTCGTGCGGTATCTCTTGGTGGTGCCAGCGCAGCTTGCCGGTCTTGGGCTCGATGGCCAGGGTGGTGGCGGTGTAGAGGTTGTTGCCCTTTCTCTTGGAGCCGTCGAAGTCGGGCGCGGCGTTGGAGGTGCCGATGAAAAAGAGGTCGAGCTTGGGGTCGTATTGCCCGGCCATCCAGGCGCCGCCGCCGCCGGTCTTGCCGCTGTCGCCGGGCCAACTGGCCGGGTCGTCCTTGCGGATGGTCTCGAACTCCCAGAGCTTCTCGCCGGTGAGCGCGCTCACGGCGTAGATCTTGCCGGCCTGCGCAATGTCGCCGCCGGTCGGGCCGAGGATCAGGGTTTCGCCGGCCAGGGTGGGCGGCGAGGTGAAGTTGCAGCCGTGGCAGGCTTTCGGGTCGGTGAGCTGGGTGTCCCAGAGCTGCTTGCCGGTCTTCGGGTCGAGGGCGATCACGCGGCCGTCGGTGGTGCCGTAATAGAGCTTGCCGTGGCCCAGCGTGACGCCGCGGTTGTAGCCGCTGAAAATAGTCCTGCCGGCCACTTCGTCGAGTTCGGTCACGTGGCGCCACAGTTCCTTGCCCGTGGCGCCGTCGATCGCAAACACGCGCAGGTTCGGGCCGATGTAGTAAATAACGCCACCCACCGCCAGCGGCGTGGACTGCATGCCCTGGGTGATGTCGCCCGGCTGGTGGACCCAGGCCATCTTGAGCTTCTTGACGTTGCGGGTGTTGACCTGGTCGAGCGCGCTGAAGCGCCAGCCGCGGTAGTCGCCGTGGTATTGGTTCCAGTCGCCGGGGGCGTTGGCGGTGTCGCTGGCGGCGCGCGCGGCCAGCGGGGCTGTGGCCAGCGAGCCGGCCGCAAGCGCGGTGGCCAGCGCGGTGGCCAGTCCAGTGCGTACGCTGCGGGCGCGTGAATGGTTCGAGTTCTTCATAGGTCTCCGGTCCTCATGTTGTTGATGGTCAAATGGCCACTCTTGCAGCTTGCGACTCTCTCACGCCGCGCCGCGAACCGCTACCCGTGAATTCTTGTAGATGTGCGGCGGCTTGACGGTGCCCAGCGGCCGCGCGATCTTGTCGCGGATGGCGGGCTCGGCCTTGGCGCGCGAAAGCGCCATGCGCGCGCCGAAGTAGCTCTCGGGGTTGATGTAGCCGAGCACGACGTCGGCGTCGGTCACGGTGGGCTCGGTGCCACCGAAGCCGTCGCAGGCGGGCCCGGCGGCATGGCGCCGGGGAATCACGCGCCCGCGCGCGCCGCCGCCAAGGGTGAGAATCGGCGGGTTAACCCATCAATGAAAACCGCCGCGCAGCCCCGTCTCGCCGCCCCGATGCCCTCGGGCGCGGAGCTGAGCCTCGCAGAGGCGGAGTTTCCGCACGAGTTGCTGCTTGAGAACACCGTCGTGGGCGTGTGCTACTTGCTCGACCGGCGCTTTCTCTGGGCCAACGCGCGCATGACGCAGATGTTCGGCTACGAGCCCGGCCAACTGGTCGGCGAGTCGGTGCGCGTGCTCTACAGCACCCAGGACGACTTCGAGCAAGTGGGCGACCTCTACGGCCATGTCTCGCGCGACGACGGCTACACGCACGAGCGCCCCCTGCTGCGCAAGAACGGCGAAGTGCTGTGGTGCCTGATCTCGGGGCGCACGATCGAACGCGGCGACCCGCACCGGCGCTCCGTCTGGGTGCTGCAAGACATCACCGACAAGAAGCGCGCCGAAGACGAGTTGCGCCGCGCCAACCAGCGCCTCGAACACACCGTCGAGCGGCGCACGCTCAACCTGCGGCGCAGCAACCAGGCCCTGCGCGAAGAGATCGAGCGGCGTCGCGCCACGCAGGCGCTTTCGGTCGAGAGCCGAGAAAAGTACCGGGCGCTGTTTCGCCACATGCCGCTGGGTGTGTTGGTGACCAATGCCGAAGGCGAGATCGTCGAGATCAACCGCACGCTGCAGACCTATCTCGGCGCCACCGCTCGCGCCGCCTTCGACGTGCTCGCCCAAGACGCCTCGCGGGTGGTCGCGCCCGACGGCGGCACTCGCTCGCTGGCCGCCCTGGTGCACGAACACGCCAAGAGCGCCAAGTCGCGCCGGGTCGACCGCTTCGAGATCGCCTGGCGCAGCGCCAGCGGCAAGCTGCGCCACGTGACCGTGGTCGCAGCGCCGATGTCGGGCCACGGCCTAGGCGTGGCCTACGCCTTGTCCGACGTCACCGAGCAGCGTCGCGCGCGCGAACGCGAGCACGCCGAGCAGGCCGCGCTCGCGCACGCAGCGCGGCTCTCGCTCATGGGCCAGATGGCGTCGGCGCTGGCGCACGAACTCGGCCAACCGCTCAACGCCTGCCAGAGCTACCTCGGGGGCCTGCGACACCGCCTCGCCGAAGACCTGAGCGAGCGCCCCGAGCTGGCGCTGGCGCTGGACAAACTCGCACTCCACCTCGACCAGGCGAGCGACATCATCCGCAACGTGCGCGGCTTCGTCTCGCGCCACCAGCCCGAGGTCGAGCGAGTCGACCTCGCCGCGCTCACGCAGCAGACGCTGGCGCTGCTGCAAATGCAGCTGCGTGCCGCGCAGGTGCGCGTGGAGCAGGCGCCCGTGGCGACCCCGGCCCTCGTGCGCTGCCACCCGGTGGAGATCCAGCAGGTGCTCGTCAACCTGCTCGTCAACGCCATCGAAGCCGTGCAGGGCTTGCCGCCCGAACAGCGCGTGGTCGAGATCGCCATCGAATGCGACTGCCGCGGCAAGGCCAGCGTGCAGATCACCGACGGCGGCCCGGGCGTCGAGCCCGCACTTGCGGAGCGCATTTTCGAGCCCTATTTCAGCACCAAGGCGACGGGCCTGGGCATGGGCCTCATGATCTGCCGCACCATCGTCGAGTCGCACGGCGGGACGCTGCGGCTGCAGGGCGGGCGCGGCGGCGTCGGCGCGAGCTTTCGCTTCACCTTGCCCGTGGTGCGCGAGGCGCCCCGGTGAGCGACGCGGACATTCCCGTCCAGGTGTTCCTGCTGGACGACGAGAACGCCGTCACCGACGGCGTGATGTGGCTGCTCGAGTCGGTGCGCATTCCCTCGCGCAGCTTCGACCAGGCCGAGCGCTTCAAGCAGGCCCTGCGCGAAGCCAAGACGCCCGTGTGCGCCGTGCTCGACCTGCGCATGCCCGGCACCAGCGGCCTGGAGCTGCAGCAGCAGCTCATCGAAGAAGGCCTGGACGTGCCGCTGATCTTCCTCAGCGCCCACGGCGACGTGCCCGCGGCGGTGCTGGCCATGCAGCAGGGCGCGGTCGACTTTTTGCAAAAGCCGTTCAATTCACAGGCCTTCCTCAACAGCATCAACCGCATCGTGCGGCTGGCGCGCGAGCGCTTCGTCAGGCGCCAGGTCGACCAGGGCGTGCGCAGCCTCTTGCTGCGGCTGTCGGCGCGCGAACTCGAGGTGCTCGACGGTCTGCTCGAAGGCAAGACCAGCAAGCACCTCGCCCGAGACCTGGGCATCAGCCCCAAGACGATCGACGTGCACCGTGCCAGCGTGATGAGAAAGCTCGCGGTGACCAGCGGCGCCGAACTGGTGCGCTTGGTGGGCGCGGCGCGGGCTCTGGTGAAGGCCGAGTAGGCCCCGGCTGCGCTGTCGAAGCGCCCGCTTGAACGGGCCCTGGCGAGTGGAGTGCGGCGGCACGCGCGACAATCCGACCCATGCAAGACATCGATCCTTCTTCGCTCTCGAGACAGGTGCTGTGGTGGGCATTCGGGCTCTCGGCGGCCTTCGGGGCCATCGCTCAGCGCACGCATTTCTGCACCATGGGCGCCATTGCCGACATCGTCAACATGGGCGACTGGACGCGCCTGCGCATGTGGGTGCTGGCCATCGCGGTGGCCGTGGTCGGCTTCAACGCCATGGTGGCGCTCGGCTGGGTGGCGGCCGGCAACACGGTCTACGGCGGCCCGCAGGTGCTGTGGCTTTCGGCACTGGTGGGCGGCGCGATGTTCGGCTTTGGCATGGTGCTGGCCTCGGGCTGCGGCAGCAAGAGCCTGGTGCGTGTCGGCGGCGGCAACCTGAAATCGCTGGTCGTCGTGCTGGTGCTCGGCGTGACGGCCTTCGCCACGCTCAAGGGCGTGACCGCGGTGCTGCGCACCGCCACGGTGGACCGCGCAACGCTGCAGTTGCCAGCCGGCCAGGACCTGCCCAGCCTGCTTGGCGGCGCACTCGGCCTGCCGGCACCTGCGGTGGCCGGCTGGCTGGGCCTGACCATCGGCGTGCTGCTGCTGGCCTGGGTGGTGCGCCGCCCCGAAGGCCGCAGCACCGACGTCTGGCTCGGCGGCGCGGGCGTGGGCGCGGTCATCGTCGCGCTGTGGTGGGTGTCGGGCCGCCTGGGCTACCTGCCCGAACACCCCGACACGCTCGAAGCCGTGTTCCTTGCCACCAACTCGCGTCGCATGGAAGCGCTGAGCATGGCCGCCCCGGTGGGCTATGCGCTCGACTGGCTGCTGTTCTTCAGCGACCGCAGCAAGCTGCTCACCATCGGCGTGGTGAGTGTGGCCGGCGTGGTCGTCGGCTCGGCCGCATGGGCCTTGGCGAGCCGCACTTTCCGCTGGGAAGGCTTTGGCAGCGTCGAAGACACCGCCAACCATTTGGTGGGCGGTGCGCTCATGGGCGTCGGCGGCGTCACCGCACTCGGCTGCACCGTCGGGCAAGGCCTCTCAGGCGTCTCGACCCTCGCGCTCGGCAGCTTCATTGCGCTGGCCGCCATCGTGGTTGGCGCCCTGCTCGCGCTGCGCTACCAGATGTGGCGCGCTTGAAGCGCACACTCCCGCAGAGCCCGCCTCGAACCCCATCCGCCATCAAGGAGAGCCCCCATGACCCAGCCCCGAGTCCTCAGTGAAGTCGCGCTCGACAACAGCTTCCAGGGCGACACCATGCAGACCTGCATCGTGACGCGCGACATGCGCCGCACCCTGGAAGGCATGGTCAAGCTGGGCATCGGCCCGTGGCGGGTCTACGAGTTCGGCCCCGAAACCGTGAGCGACATGAGCTACCGCGGCAAGCCGGCCCGCTACAAGATGAAGCTCGCGCTCGCCTTCTCTGGCACGATGATGTGGGAGGTGATCGAGCCGGTCGATGGCCCGAGCATCTACCACGACTTCCTGCGCGACCACGGCGAAGGCATCCACCACGTGGCGCAGGTCTGCAATGGCCTGCCCTGGGACGAACGCGTGGCGGCCTACAAGGCGCGCGGCCTGCAAGTCGTGCAGTCGGGCACCTGGGCGGGCCGCGTGCCCTACGCCTACTTCGGCACCGAGTCGCTCATCTCCACCACCATCGAGATCTTCGACATACCGGCCGACTTCGTGATGCCCGAGCCGCTGGAGTGGTTTCCGGCGCGGCCGTGACCATTCGCACTTCCTACAACACGATTT
Source organism: Methylibium sp. (assembly GCA_031420735.1). GTDB lineage: Bacteria > Pseudomonadota > Gammaproteobacteria > Burkholderiales > Burkholderiaceae_C > Methylibium. The sequence goes on along the minus strand of JANONH010000025.1, from coordinate 959 downwards.
ATCATACTGTTTACAATGCGTTGATTGGAAGACAGGACGCACGCACCATGGCCCACATCACCGCCAACGACCTGAAGACCCGCGGCATTGCTGCCATCGAAGCTTCGCTCAGCGAGGGCCGCACCGAGGTCGTGGTGTCCGTGCGCGGTGCCGATCGCTACGTGGTCATGGAATTTGCCCACTATCAGCACCTGCGCGAATGTGAACTCGAGGCGGCGGTGGCCGAGAGTCGGGCCGATATTGACGCCGGCCGCTTCGTGGTCGAGTCGCCGGCCCAGCATGTGGCCCGGTTGCAAGCCATGATCGGCAGCGAGGCCAAGACCGGAACGGCACCCCCGCCCGCAGCCAAGACAAGGGCACGCAGGCCATCCGTCAAAGCACCGAACAAGGTGGCCAAACGCCCGGGGCACTGATTAAGCGGTCGAGCGCTCGGTCATGGCCTACAAGATCATCTTCACCAAGCGCTACAACCGCATTGCCGCGCGCTTCCTACAGCGGCACCCCGACATGGCCCGCAGCTATGTCAAGACCCTGACCCTGTTGGAGCTGAACCCGCATCACCCCACCCTGCGCCTGCATGCCCTGGGTGGGCGGCTTGCGGGGGTGCATTCGGTCTCCATCAATCCCTCGTACCGAATCACGCTGCACCTGCTGATCACGGAGCAAGAGCTCATCCCCCTTAACGTGGGCGACCATGACTCCGTGTATTGATCGACATTTGTCTCGAGGGGGTAGCCGTGGCCGACAGCATCACCGTTGAAGAATTCAGCGTTGCGGGGGCGTTCACCCACACTCCGCGGACGCCGAAGCCGGCTTACCAAAGACGCGTCGCGATGCAAGTGAAGGGACGTCCCAACCCCGGCGCCCAGCGAACCGCGTGTGAAGGCCGGCCCAAGGGTCTTGCGCGCCGACCAGCGATCTCGCGGCGCCGCCCGCGGTGCCTGCGCTCAGCCCCGCTT
>JANONH010000024.1:0-3757 GCA_031420735.1 Methylibium sp. | reverse complement strand
TGATTGAAGCGCCGCGGGCCGGACCACGCGGGAACGTATGCGGACGGACCGGTTGCCTTCGGGCACCGGCGCCTCGCGATCATCGACCTGTCGGCAAGCGCCGATCAGCCGATGGTGGACGCCGCACTGCGCCTGGCTCTGGTGTTCAACGGCACGATCTACAACTACCGGGAGCTGCGTGCCGAGCTGATCTCAATGGGCTATACCTTCGTCTCGGAAGGCGACAGCGAGGTCATCCTCAAGGCTTACGCCGCATGGGGCGAACAATGTGTACAACGCTTCTACGGCATGTTCGCCTTTGCCATCTGGGACATGCGTCGCTCCAGTCTGTTTCTGGCGCGGGACCGCTTCGGCATCAAGCCGTTGTACTTGACCCATGATGGCGACCGACTGCGCTTTGCGTCGAGCTTGTCCGCGCTGCTCGCCGGTGGCGGCGTCGATACGCGCCTCGATCCTGTTGCCTTGCACCACCACTTCATGTTGCACACCGTGGTGCTTGCACCGCGCACGATACTGACCGGCGTTCGCAAACTTCCGCCCGCATGCACGATGACTGTCAGCATGGATGGGCCCGTCACGCAGAAGGTCTACTGGACCCTGGATGCGACACGCCCGACAGAGCCGCTTTCAGAAGCGCAATGGCTTGCAAAGACGCGCGAGGTCCCGGTGCGCGCGCTCGACCGCCATCGCCTCGCCGCCGACGTACCGGTGGGTGTGCTGCTGTCGGGCGGACTGGATTCGAGCCTGCTGGTCGGCTTGCTGGTCGACCACGTGGACGACCTGCTGACGTTCTCGATCGGCTTCGAGGGCATCCCCGGCGTCAGTGTGGGCGCGGAGAAGGCCGACGAGTTCGAGTTCTCGAACCTGATCGTGGAGCGGTTCAAGACCCGTCACCACAAGCACCTGATTCCCAACAGCGAGGTGCTGGTACGCTTGCCCGAGGCCGTGGCGGCCATGATCGAGCCGATGATGAGCACGACGTGATTGCGTTCTACCTGCTCAGGCTCACTTCGACCGCCTCGGAGTTCCCAAGTTCTCCTGACCTCAACTTCTCGAACCGCCCGGTGCGGACCCGCTCGCCGGGTGGGGTGGGAGGGGTCCGGTCTGCAATGACCGGCCCCTATCCCGATAACTGGCTCGCCGCGTCTGTTTGATCGAAACGAACGCAGTGAGTGCAGTGTTTATGCGGCGCGACCCAGAGTCGTGGAGCACAGGGGACCCGTAGCGCAGCGAAAGGCAAGCCTTTAGCGCTGTGCCCGCGGCCCGACCAAGGCCTTGCAAGCACGGAATGCAACGCAGGCGAATCGCCGACGCTGGTAAACAGCCGCAGTGGGCCGGCTCATGACGGCCGTTCCTGCGCAATTGAAAGCGAAACCGTATCAGGCAGCCGCACCGAACAGCGAGCCCACCGCGGCGGTGATGGCCATTGCCAGGGCGCCCCAGAAGGTGATCCGCGCCGCACTGGCCACCACGTCGGCGCCACCGGCGCGCGCGGCCACCACCCCCAGCAGGGCCAGGAATGCCAGCGACATGGCCGAAACCCAGAGCATCAGGTTGTGCCCCGACGCCAGCCACACGACGGCCAGTGGCAACGCGGCACCGACGGCAAAGCTGGCGGCCGAGGCCAGCGCGGCCTGCACCGGCCGAGCGCCCTGCGTGGTCGAGATGCCGAGTTCGTCGCGCGCGTGGGCGCCGATCGCGTCGTGCGCCATCAATTGCACGGCCACTTGGCTGGCGAACGCGGGCGTCAGTCCGCGGGCAATGTAGATCGCGGCAAGCTCGCGCTGCTCGGCGGCGGGGTCTTTTTCCAACTCGGCGCGCTCGCGCGAGAGGTCGGCTTTTTCGGTGTCGGCCTGCGAGTGCACCGAGACGTATTCGCCGGCCGCCATCGACATTGCGCCGGCCACCAGCCCGGCCACGCCGGTCAACAAGACATTGCCCGGCTCGGCACTGGCCGCCGCGACGCCGACCACCAGGCTGGCGGTCGAGACGATGCCGTCGTTGGCGCCGAGCACGGCGGCGCGCAGCCAGCCGATGCGGTCGCTGCGGTGCCATTCGCGGTGGCTGCTACGTGGCATCGATGTCGTCGCCGTGCGCGTGCGCCTCCAGATTGCAAAGCCCGAACCCGAGCATCGGCGTGGCGCGCTCGGCGGCGTCGAAAAACGTTTCGCGCAATTGCGGCTTCATCATGGCGGCCCTTTAGCCGGCACGATGCCCGACTGCGGCGAATGCCGTTTGCGCGGCATCAAGCGAGGCCCCGCGGATGGCGGCTCGCCTGCTTCGGCAAAAGCCACATCGGGTCGAGGGCATCGGCCCGCTTGAACCGGGGCGCAGATGCAGCCGCTGTGGCTTCGCTGCCGCACTTGCCAAGGGGCTAGGTAACAAGGCGCATCGGGCTCTTGCGATGGCACCGGCAGTCGCCACCTGCAGGCGCATGTGGAAGCGACTGACGATGCTCTGGGCGGTGGTGCGCGGCGACGCGCAGCGCCTTTGGTTCGCGGTGCGCCAGCCGGGCGCACCGATGTGGCTCAAACTGGCGAGCGGACTGATCGTGGTCTACGTGGTCTCGCCGATCGATCTCATCCCCGACGCGATCCCGCTGCTCGGGGTGCTCGACGACATCGTGCTCGTGCCGCTGGCGATGCGCTGGCTGCTCGCGCGCCTGCCCGAGCCCCTGCGCGCAGAGGTCGAGCGGCGCTTCGGCCCCCGTGCGGGCTGAGCGCGCCACACGCTTGCCCGCCGGCCGCGGCCGGCGGCCCGATTCCGCGGCCTCATACTGAAGCCTCCTTTGCCCACTCGACGCCGCTTCGCCGTCGCCCGCGATGCCCGGTTACCGGACCAAGCAAGAACGCATCGCGGTGGCCGGAGTGGCCGACCTCCTGATCCGCTCCCTGCTCGACCGCCAGCAGTACGCCGACCCCGACGGCGACGCCGAGCGTGCGGGCATTTCGTCGGCCGCCTGGCCGATGTTTGGTTTGCTGTGGCCTTCGGGTGCGCAGCTCGCGGCGCGCCTGGCGGCCCGGGCCGTGTGCTCGGGCGAGCGCATCCTCGAGGTCGGCTGCGGGCTGGCGCTGGCAAGCCTGGTCGGCCACCGGCGGGGCTGCGACATGACCGCGAGCGACTGCCATCCGCTGGCCGCGCGCTTCTTGCTCGAGAACCTGCGACTCAATGGCTTGGCGCCCATGAAGTACCGCCATGGCGACTGGAGCGCAGCGGCGCGCGCTCCGCAAGAGGCGGGTGTTGCTGGACGCGCAGCGCTGGAAGGGCGCTTCGACCTCGTCATCGGCAGCGACCTGCTGTATGAGCGCGACGACGACGGCGCGCTTGCCGCCTTCATCGCCCGCCACGCCGCGGACTCGGCCGAAGTCTGGATCGTCGACCCCGACCGCGGCAACCGGCCGGCCTTTAGCCGCTGCATGCAAGCCCACGGCTTCGCGCTGCACGACCAGCGCATCGACCAGCCGGGCACGCCCGCCGTCGCGGCCTACCGCGGGCGCCTGCTCACCTATCGGCGCTCGTCCGGGCCGTAGCGGCTGGCAGCTACGGCAGGCGCAGGTTCGATGCGCGTCGCTTGACGCTACCGGTGGCTCGCGGCGGTGCTCGGCGGGGCCGGGGTGCGCAGGCGCCGTCGCCGCGAGCTAGGTGCGAGGCAGGTGCTTGCGGCTCGATGCAAGTCAGCACGGTCGCGGCGAGCGGCTGCGTTCGCGCCGCGGTGCAAGGCCTCACTGCAGCACAACCGAAGCCGAGTTCACGCTCA
>JANONH010000023.1:0-2845 GCA_031420735.1 Methylibium sp. | reverse complement strand
GCACCGCAGCGCTGGCATGCCGACTCGGCGACGGCGCGCTGCTGCGCCGCATGCCGCTGGTGGCGTGCGCCGTGCTGGTCGGCAATGTGCTGCGCAACTCGGCCTTGGTCGCATTGCAGGCGCTCGACGCACCGGTCGGTGAGGCGCTGCACGAAGGCCTCGGACTCGGCGTGCTGCTGGCGGTGTGCGCCGCGGTGCTGGCAATCGTCGCCCGGAGGGAAAATGGTCAAGCACGGCAAGCTCATTGACTGCCAGCCGTACGGCGCCGCGGCGCGCTGCGTCGCGGCCTTCGCCAAGCTGGCGCAGCAGCTGCGCCGGGCTCGCTCGACGCCGCTCTGCGGCCTGGCCGCGGTGCTGCTGGTGTGCGCCGTGCTGCCGCTGGTGCGGCCGCTCGGCGCGGCCGGCGTGCCCAGGCCCGAGCGGCACGCCCTTCCTCACGAATGGCCGCATCACTTCGAGGGCCGCGCGCTGCAGCCGCTCGCCCTGGGCCTGGTGGAGCGGCGTTTTGCGCAGGCTTTCCCCGGCGCCATCGGCCGCTTCACGGACGGCGAGCGGCTGCTGATCCTGCGCTTCGTCGAGCGCCCCACGCGCATGCTGCACCCGGCGGCCGACTGCTACCGCGGCCTGGGTTACCGCATCGAAGCGGCTCGCCTGGAGCAGGACACCCGGCAGCGCCTGTGGCGATGCTTCGAGGCCAGCCGAGGGCCGGGGCAGCCCACCCGACTGCGCGTTTGCGAACGCATCGAAGACGCCGCGGGCGGCGCCTTCACCGACACCTCGGCCTGGTTCTGGGCCGCGCTCACGGAGCGCTCGGTCGGGCCATGGCAGGCCACCACCCGCGTGGAGGTCCTGTGAAGTCAAGCACGCGCTGGTGGCCCACGCTGCTGGGCGTGATGCTGCTGCTGGCGATCAGCGCTGTCGCAGTCGTGGCTGTGGCTTTGCAGCTCTTCTCGCCACAAACCGGAGAGTGGTCGCTCACTGTGCGGCTATGGCCCCTGAGCTCGAAGCGTCAGCTCAGCGTGCCGGCGCTGATTCGCGTGGCGACACATCCGCTCGGCATGAGCCTGCTCGATGGGCGCAGCACCGCCACGGCGCTCGGTCGCTGGACGTGGCGCCGCGAAGGCGCCGAGCGGCTGGTCGGCGTGTGCGCGCCGTGCCGCCTGCACCTGGCGGCACTGGGCCCGGCACCGCTCACCGTGCCGCACGCCCGACTCGAACTCAAACGCGAAGCGCAGAGCCGCTTTCGCGGCACGCTCTTCATTGGCGAAGCTGAGCGGGCGCTCGCTTTTCGCTGGCGCGCCACCCTGAGCGCCAGCGCGCTCACGATCGACGCCCATCTGCCCACGGTGTCGATCGCCGACGCCTACGCGGCCTTCGGCCCGACCGCCGTGCCGGAGCTGGGCGCAGCGCGCATCGGCGGCACGTTCAGCACGAGCCTGCGCCTGGTGCTGCCCGAGCGCCGTCTCGAATTGGCGCCAAAGCTCGAGGGTTTCGAGGTGACGGGCCTGCGCACCGAAGCCTTGCTGCATGCGGCAAGGCCCTCGCAATGCGAGGTCGGGGCTTCGGGCGCGAGCAGCACCGCTCGCATCGGCGGCTGGCTGCCGCGCGCCGTGGTGGCCGCCGAAGACCAGCGCTTCCAGGAACACGCCGGTTACGACCTCGTTCAAATGCTGGCCGCGGCCGCGCTTAACCACCATCCCGGGCACGGCCCGTCGGGGGCGAGCACCCTGACGCAGCAACTGGCGAAGTGGCTTTACGTCGGCGACGAACGCAGCTTCACGCGCAAGCTGCGCGAGTTGCTCTATGCCGTGGAGATGGAGCGCACGCTCGGAAAAGGCCGCATCCTGCAGCTCTACCTCGCCATGGCCCCGTGGGGCGAAGGCGTGTGCGGCGCCGAGGCCGCAGCGCAGCACTACCTGCGCAAGTCGAGTGCCATGCTCACGTCGCTTGAAGCCGCGTGGCTGGCGAGTCTGCTGCGAGGCGGCATTAACGGCGAGCGGCGGGTCGACGTACCGCGCGTCGGCTGGGTGCTGGCGAGTTTGCGCGGGCCGCTTTCGCCCGAGCGACGCGCCGAGCAACTGCAAGCGCTCGACGGCTGGGCGCCGCCGGTCGCGCGAGCTTCGCGCTCGCCAGCGGCTCGGCGCCAGCGGCTCGGCGCTAGTGCGAGGGCGAGGGCGAGGGCGAGGGCGCAGCTCGGCCTGCGAGATCGGCCCACTCGAGGGCCACGGCAGCGAGCTCGTCCGAGTGCCGCAGTGCCAGCGCACGCGGCACGGCACCGGGCGCCATGGCGACCACCGTGAGGCCCTTCTTTTGGCAAGAGCCGAGGCAGGCCGTGATCACCACGCGCGGCGCGCCTGGCCCGCGCAACGCCGCCTTCAATTTGCGGCGAAGCTCTTTCGAGTGCAGGCGCTGCGGGCCGTTGCTGCGGCGTTCGCAGTCGCCGCACACCAGCACCACGCGCTGCCAATCCAGCCGCACTTCAGCGGGCGCCTCATGACGCCCCGACTGGGCATGCCGAGCGCGGCCTGCGGCGCGCGCAGCAAGCGTCAAGGCGCCTTGCTCACACTGGCGAGGCCGCCACCAAATGCTCGGAGAGGAACCACATCTGCAACTCGTTGGTACGCAGGATATTGCTCACCAGCACGTCGTTGCTGCCGAAGTCGCCAGCGTCATCCACTTCTTCGGAGAACTTGCGCGCTTCGATGATGATCGCCTCGTGCGCGTGGATCAAACGCGAGAGCTGCACGGCAGCCGGCTCCCGCCCTTTGGGTGGGCGCTCAATGGACGTCAACTCGGCTACATCGGCCGCCATCGCCACGCTGATGCCGCCCAGCACCTGGATGCG
>JANONH010000022.1:0-12144 GCA_031420735.1 Methylibium sp. | reverse complement strand
GTAGACGGTCTCGGTGGCAAAGGCCAGCAGGTGGCCCTGGGCCAGGTGCTGCGCGGCCGCAGCAACGGCGTCGGCCCGGGTTCCGTCCAGCCGCGGCATCGGGTCTAGTACTGCGTTTCACCAAACCGCTTACATGAAATCACGTCTTCGTCCGCCATGCGTCGTTGCAAATCCTCGCCATAGCTACGGCTATGGCTGCGGTTTTCGCCTAGCCTGACGAACGAATGCATCGATTTCATTTGTAAGTTCATTGACGCAACGCAGTACTAGTCGGCTTATGCGGACCGCGGGTTTTCTTCCAGTGCGGCCAGTCGCTCGAGGGCGCTGCACACTTCGGCAAAACTGCCGCCGATGGCGGCACGCCGCCGATCCTTGGGGTCGAGCGTCATCCAGAAGCGCTTGGGCATGCGGCCTGTGGTCTCAAAGCGCTCGAGCCGTGCGGGCCAGGTGAGCGGCTTTGAGGCAAACGGCGTGAGCGGGCGGCTGCCCGGGCCGTGACGGCTGGAAGGCCGGCGTGCCCGAACTGCTGCTGCTCTGAACACCAGCGGCGCGACCGATTGGGGCGAAGTGGCAGCGAATGCCTCTCGCCACCAAAGTTGTAGCGGTTTGCATAAAAGAGTGAACATGTTTTTCCGAAGCTCCAATGAGGAAGTTCGGCAGGATTGATTGTGTGAAGGCCCGTGCCCGCGGGATGCCGCGCAATCGGAGCGCGTATGCCCGCCACCCGCAGGCAGCCAAGACGTGTTCAGGGCATTGCTGCTGTTCTCACATCAGCATGGTGTTGCGGATGAGCCCCACAGCCAGGCCCTCGAGTTCGAATTCGCCACTCTCGGCAGTGACGACCAGGGTTTCAAACTGCGGGTTCTCGGGTACGAGCTCGATGTGGCCGCGCACACGGCGAAACCGCTTCACGGTGACTTCGTCGTTGAGCCGCGCGACGACGATCTGGCCATTCTTGGCTTCTTTGGAGCGCTTCACTGCCAAGAGGTCGCCGTCGAGGATGCCGGCGCCCTGCATGCTCATGCCGCGCACGCGCAAGAGGTAGTCGGGGCGGCGCGCAAACAGGCTGGCCTCGACCGTGTAAGTCTGGTCGATGTGTTCTTGCGCCAAGATGGGCCTGCCGGCTGCCACACGCCCGACCAAGGGCAGGGCCAATTGCGCCACGCCGGGCAAGGGCAGCGAGAACTGCCGGTTGCGCTGTTCGTTGAGCGAACGCAATGTGTCAGACTGAAGGCGAATACCGCGCGACGTGCCACCGATCAGTTCGATCACGCCCTTGCGAGCCAAGGCTTGCAAATGCTCCTCGGCCGCGTTGGCCGAGCGAAAGCCCAGCTCGGTGGCGATCTCGGCTCGCGTGGGCGGCGAGCCGGTGCGCTCTATCGCGCTTTGCACCAGCTCCAGGATTTGTTGCTGCCGCGGTGTGAGTTTGGGTGCGTCTTGCATTGGGTTGCGATTGAGTTGCGGGGCGCAATTCACTCCGTTGGACTGAGGCTTTAACCAGTCACTGTATTTTTATCCAGTTTTCAAGCCAATGCAAAGCCTTTTATCGGCAGACCTGTCGCGCATCGTTGTACTCGGCACTGGTGGCACCATCGCCGGGGCGGCCGACTCGCCACTTGACAACCTCGGCTATGTTGCCGGGCGGCTCGGCGTAGAGACGCTGGCGGCCGCGGTTGCTGCCCTGGTGGCGACGCCCCTCGAGACCGAGCAAGTGGCGCAAGTCGACAGCAAAGATATGGACGTTGATGTCTGGCGGCTGCTCGTGCGCCGCATCGAGCACCATCTTGCACGCGCGCAGGTGAGCGCCATCGTCGTGACCCACGGGAGCGACACCCTCGAAGAGACAGCCTACCTGTTGCAGCGCGTGCTCGCACCGCGCAAGCCGGTCGTGCTCACGGCCGCCATGCGCCCGTCGACCTCGCTACAGGCCGACGGTCCGCAGAACCTGCTCGATGCCCTCGTGGTGGCGCAGACTGTCGACGCCAGCGGCGTGGTCGTGGTGCTCGCCGGCACGGTGCACGGTGGCCTGGCTGTGCGCAAGGTCCACACACACCGCCTCAATGCCTTTGGCTCGGGAGAAGCCGGCGCGCTGGGGCAGGTCGACGCAGGGCGCATGCGCCGCTTCCGCGAATGGCCGCGCTGCGCGCCGCTCGGCTCCAAACTCCTGGAAACGTCGCCTTGGCCTCGCGTGGAGATCGTGACGAGCCACGCCTGCGCCAGCGGCGCGGTGGTCGATGCGCTGCTGCTGCACGGCGTCGACGGGATCGTCGCCGCTGGCACCGGCAATGGCAGCCTTCATCACAGGCTGGAGGCGGCCCTGCTCAGGGCGCAGTCGGCCGGCGTCGTGGTGTGGCGCAGCAGCCGGGTAGCGCAGGGTGGTGTGCTGCAAGCACCGCGCGACGTGCTGCCCCACAGCGCCCATCTCACGGCCGTGCAGGCACGCATCGAACTGACGCTGCACCTGCTGCAAGAACGGGCACGCGGCAGCGGCGAGCGCGGCGTCGCTGCGCCGACGTGATGCCAGGCCGCGAACAAGCTCGCGCGAGTGCATGCCCTAAGTCTTGCGCTCGGCGCCAGTGTGATCGTCGGTCAAGGTGAAATGACGTTGCGCCGATAGGCGACCGTCGGGCTCGAAACTGCGCTCGACCACGTGAAATTGGCTCCAATCGCTGGCTTGTTCCCGCACCACGAGGGTCGAAGAGCGGGTGCCGTAGCGACCATCCGGCGCGTGGATGAATGCCGCCGAGAGCGTGCGCTCCAACTCGAGCGAAACACCGGTCGAGGGCAGCGCAGCGTCGCTGGCGACGCTGCGGTCGGCGAGGGCGGCGAACAGGCGCTCGAACAGGGCGTCGGCCGCCTCGTCGTCCCGGGTGTCGATGAGCGCTTCTGCGAGTCTTGACTTCAGCCGGGTGATCTTTGGCCAGTCCGAATCAAGCCCGGCATTGGACACACCGTACACCCCGGGCGCCAACTGCCGCGGCGAGGCGCTGGTGTTGGTGGCCCAGTACCAGCGGCCGGCCGCATCGGCGGCCAGCAGATTGAAGCAGTTGTACTGCGCACCGTCGACCTGCGCCCAGAACCGCGCCATGTCGTCCTGACTGTGGAGCCACTGCGTGACCAGTTCGCCGCGCGTTCGGGCGTCGCTGCGCTGCGGCTTCGGACTGCGCACGTTTGTCACGAGCGCGAGCCGGCAGTCGGCGCCAAGGCCCAGCCAGGTGCCCTGGGCGCGCAGGTCGCGACCGCCGAGCACCGGGCGCGCGCCAGCTTCGGCGGGAAGCGAGGGCGTCCACCAGCCGAGCGGCGCGCTCTCGCGCTCGAAGAACTCGTCTCGGTTGGAAGCGAGCACCAGCGGGAAACGCCGGCTTTTACCCAGTGAGATCGCTACGAGGCACATGCCGTGAAATGCTCGGAGTGACGCTCGCTTTTCAGCCACAGGCCCAGGGCCTGTGCGGCGCTCGCCTCGATCGAGGCCAGCACGCGGTCTGCATCGGCGTGCGCCGCAAGTTCGTAGGCTTCCATCCAGGTGTCGAGGTCTTCGCGCGGCGACCGTCGCTGCAGCAGCCGTGCATGCAAGCCCGGGTGCAATGAACGCAGGGCGCCTTGCATTCGCTCGACTGCGGCCTGCACCGCCTGTGCATCCACCCTTGCGCTGCGGTAATAAATGAATATCTCGTGCCGGCCTTGCGCCTGCTCGGCGAAGCTCATCGCGTCTCAGGCATTGGCTGCCGGCTCGCGCGCAACGGGGTAGGGCAGATCCAGCAAAACCAAGAGCGCACCATCGAGCCGACCCACGTGCAGGCTGCCGCTCTCGAGTGCGGCCAGCTTGATCTCGAGCAAGGCGTCATGGCCGCCCCCGGGAGCCGGCGCGGCCAGAGCGATCAGGCCGCTCGGTTGAGCCGCATCGCCGCTCCAGTAGACCTCCTGGCCGGCCGCCATCGGGGCGCTTGCGTGGGCCAGCACCGTGCGGCGTTTTATCGTCCCACGGTATTGGCTGCGGGCGACGATTTCCTGGCCGGGGTAGCAGCCCTTCTGAAAGTTGACGCCGCCGACCAACTCGTAATTGAGCATCTGAGGAACGAAGGCTTCGGTGGTGGCAGCGAGGACCGGCGCAACACCGCTTTGAACCTCGAGCCAATCCCACTGGTCGAGTGTCAAGCCGGGCAGCGCCTGGCTCACCGCGGCCGCTTCGCCCGCCGGTCCGGCCCACAGCCAACGCCTTTGTCCGTGACCATCGGGCAAGCGCACGACGCTCGTCGCGCCGATGTCGCGCTTGCTCCAGATTTCGGGCGGAGGCGCGTCGCCAAGCCACGTAAGCGCGCTTTGGCCGGTGAGGCCGAGCAGCGCGATTTCGTCGCTGGCGTCCACCAGCTCCGCCTTGGCGCGCAAGACGAACATGCGCAGGCGTTTGAGGGTGGCCGCGAGGACGTCGCGGCGGCAGGCGAGCCAGATCTCGCCCTCGGCGCGACGCAGGCCGACAAAGCTCGCCAACATCCGCCCCTTGGGCGAACAGTAGGCTGCAAGCCGCGCTTCGCCCAGGCCCAGGCCGGTGAAGTCATTGGTGAGTTGGCCGTGCAAAAAGGCGCCGGCATCGGCGCCACGCGCGCGGATGACGGCACTGTGCGCGAGCGAAACCGCGCCGTCCGGCAGGACGCTGCGGGGCGGGAGCAATTCAGGGTTCATGGCTGATTATGATCAGGGCTCGTCACCCAGGCATGTCCAAGAAGATGAAACGCTTTTTTGCGGGCGCGCTCATCGTGTTGCTGCTCGCCGCCGTGGCCACCGCAGGCGGCGTGCTTTATTGGCTCGAGCGGCCGCTGGCGCTGGCTGCTGCGCACGCGGAGCTTTCGGTCGAACCCGGGACGTCGCCGCGAGACATCGCGCAAGGCTGGGTCGACGCGGGCGTGCGCGCACCGCCGCGCGTGCTTTACGAATGGTTTCGCTGGTCCGGCCAGGCGAAGAAGATCCGTGCCGGAAGCTACGAGATCGGGCCCGGGACGACGCCCATCGAGCTGTTGCGCAAGATGGTGCGCGGCGACGAGGCGCAAGCCACCGTGCGGCTCATCGACGGCTGGACCTTTCGCCAGTTCCGCGCCGAACTCGCCAAGGCCGAAGCGCTCAAGCCGGCCACCGCGGGCATGAGCGACGCCGAAGTCATGGCTGCACTGGGGGCGGCGGGGGTGGCGCCCGAAGGCCGTTTTTTCCCCGACACCTATGCCTACAGCAAAGGCTCGACCGACCGGGCTGTGCTGCAGCGGGCCTACCGGGCGATGCAGCGCCGACTCGACGCCGTCTGGGCTTTGCGCAGCCCGGAGCTGCCCCTGAGTACACCCGACGAAGCACTCATCATGGCGTCGATCGTCGAGAAGGAAACCGGGCAGGGGTCCGACCGCACGAAGGTGGCTGCGGTGTTCACCAACCGGCTGCGCATCGGCATGCCGTTGCAGACCGACCCGAGTGTCATCTACGGTCTGGGTAGCGGCTTCGACGGAAATCTGCGCAAGCGCGACCTGCAGGCCGACACGCCCTACAACACCTATCTGCGTGGCGGCCTCACGCCCACGCCGATCGCCATGCCGGGCAAGGAGTCGCTGCTCGCAGCCGTGCAGCCGGCCGCCATCAAGGCGCTGTATTTCGTCGCCCGCGGCGACGGCAGCAGCGAGTTCAGCGATACCCTGGCCGACCATAATCGGGCCGTGAACAAGTACCAGCGCGGCGTTGCCCGCAGCAAGAGCCCGTGAGCGCCCAGCCCGAGCCGCTGGCGGGTCGGTTCATCAGCTTCGAGGGCATCGACGGCGCTGGCAAATCCAGCCACATCGAGGCGGTGGCCGAGCGCTGGGCAGCGCGCGGCTTTGAAGTCGTGCGCACGCGCGAACCGGGGGGCACACCTCTGGCCGAGTCGCTGCGCGAACTCCTGCTGCACCGGCCGATGGACGCGCTGACCGAGGCGCTGCTCATGTTTGCGGCACGGCGCGACCATCTCGTGCGCACCATCGAGCCAGCCCTTGCGCGCGGCGCGGTCGTGTTGAGCGATCGCTACTCCGACGCGAGCTTCGCGTACCAAGGCGCCGGGCGCGGCGTGCAGCCCGCGGTGCTCTCCTCGCTGGAGGCATGGGTCCAGACCACTGCAGGGCGGGTGCGACAGCCCGACCTGACCTTGTGGTTCGACCTCGACCCGTCACTTGCGGCCGGGCGCGTGGCCGCAGCGCGCGCACCCGACCGCTTCGAGTGCCAGGACCCAGATTTTTTCGGGCGGGTGCGCGCCGGTTACCGCGCGCGCGCCGACGCCGCCTGCGAGCGTTTCGTGCGCATCGACGCGGCGCAGCCTTTCGAGGCGGTGCGCCAACAAGTCGTGCAAGCCTTGCAAGGGCGGGGCTGGTGAGCCAGGGCATCGCCAAGCCGAGCGACACGCCAGCGGTAGCCGCCGCAGTGACGCCACTGCTGCCGTGGCTCGAGGCGCCGCTCGCCCAAGCCCTGAGCACACAGCGTGGGCATGCCCTGCTCATTCACGGAGCCGAAGGCGTCGGACAGTTCGAACTCGCGCTGGCCTTGGCTGCAGCGGCGCTGTGCGAGGCCGCGCCCGATGCGCGTCGCGCTGCCGGCCAGGCGTGCGGCGCCTGCACGGGCTGCCGTCTCATCGCCTCGCGAACCCACCCCGACTTGCTGGTGCTCCTTCCGGAGGTCCTGCAGCAGACCCTGGGCTGGGCAAGCGCCGAGGAGGGCGGTGAAAGCAGCGGCAGCGCAGGCAAGGGCGGCACGGCCAAGCCGAGCAAGGAAATCAAGGTGGCTGCAGTTCGCTTGGCCGTTGCGTTTGCCCAGCAGACGACATCGCGCGGCGGCCCAAAGCTGGTGGTCGTCTACCCGGCCGAACGCATGAACCCGATCAGCGCCAATACGCTGCTCAAGACGCTCGAGGAGCCTCCTGGTTCGGCGCGCTTCATCCTTTGCAGCGCGGCGCCCATGCGTTTGCTCGCGACCGTGCGCAGCCGCTGCCAACGACTCGCCTTGCCGGTGCCCGATCCGGCCGTGGCCCGGCAGTGGCTGCAAGGGCAGGGCGTCGAGCGACCGGATGTCGTGCTCGCTGCCGCGGGCGGGCAGGCCTTGCTGGCCATGGAGCGTTTGGCATTGGGCTGCGACGCCCTCACTTGGCTGCGTTTGCCCAAGGCAGTGAGTGAGGGGGAGGTGGCAAGCCTCGCCACCTGGCCGCTGCCGATGGTGATCGACGCCTTGCAGAAAATCTGCCATGACGCGCTTTGCTGCGCCGTCGGTGCGCCGCCGCGTTACTTTGCGCCCGAGAGCATTCGACAGTTGCCGCGTGATGTGGCGCGGCTGACCGCATGTGGCGGCCGTTTGCGGCAGGCGGCCCGTTACGCGGAGCACCCCTGGCACGTGCCGCTCGGCATCGAGGCGCTAGTCCAGGCGGTGCAGTGTGCATTGCGACCGCCAACCGACACGACTCATCTGCGTGAGCCGCCACGGGCAGTGGCTACACTAAAACCATGAGCGAAGTGAATGTCCGTGCACCCGTCGCCGCCGGCGCCACCACCGGCCGGCCGAGCGTCATACAACTCGTCTTTCGCGAGAAGGGCGCGCTCTATGCTGCGTATATACCGCTGTTCACCGACGGCGGGCTGTTCGTGCCGACCACGCGCGACTACAAGCTTGGCGAAGACATCTACCTGCTGCTCTCATTGCCCGACGACGGACAGCGCTATCCCGTCGCGGGCAAGGTGGGTTGGGTGACGCCGGGCAACGCGTCCGGAGGGCGCACCCAGGGCGTTGGCGTGCGTTTCCCGACGGACGAAAAAACCCGGCTGCTCAAGAACCGCATCGAAGAAACGCTCGGCACGTCGATCTCTTCGGCCAAGCCAACCCAGACGCTTTAGGCATTGGGCCGGCTTGCTCGGCCGCAAGACCGGCGCAAGAAAAGCCCGCAAGCGCCGTCCCTTGAACGCCGCCTTCGTGGTGGCGCACACCACCCCGCCACGGCAGACGCACGATGTTCGTAGACTCCCATTGCCACCTCGGCTTTCCCGAGTTGCAGGCCGATCTGCCCGCCATCCGGGCTGCCATGGAGCGCGAGCGAGTCGACCGCGCGCTGTGCATCTGCACCACGCTCGAGGAGTTCGACACCGTCCATGCGCTGGCATTGGCGCACGACAACTTCTGGTGCAGTGTCGGCGTCCATCCGGACAACGAGAACGTGCGCGAGCCGACCCTTGAAGACCTGCTTGCGCTGGCGGCCCTGCCGCGGGTGGTTGCCATCGGCGAGACGGGGCTCGACTACTACCGTCTAGAAGGCCGAAGCCTCGCCGACATGCAATGGCAGCGCGAGCGTTTTCGCGTGCACATCCGCGCTTCCAGGATTTGCGGCAAGCCGCTCGTCATCCACACCCGCAGCGCCAGCGAGGACACCCTTGCAATCTTGCGCGACGAAGCGAGTTCGGGTGGCGAGGAGGGCGTCGTTCCAGGTGTCTTTCACTGCTTCACGGAAACACGCGAGGTGGCGCGCGAAGCGCTCGACCTCGGCTACATGATTTCTTTCTCAGGCATCTTGACGTTCAAGAATGCGACCGACTTGCGCGAGGTCGCACGGCTGGTGCCCTTGGACCGCTGCCTGATCGAGACCGACAGCCCCTACCTCGCACCGGCTCCCCACCGCGGCAAAATCAACAACCCATCGTACGTGCCGCTCGTGGCACAGGCGCTGGCGCGGGTCAAGGACTGCAGCGTGGAGTCGGTTGCCGAGGCGACCAGCCGTAATTTCGAGCGCTTGTTCAAGCTGCCAAAGCCTTTTTTATCTAATGCAAATGATTAGATTAATCGTCTATCTGGTTGCTACGCTTGCAGTTTTACCTTCGTTCGCCGGTTCATACGATGATTTTTTCCGAGCCATCGTTCGAGACGACCAAGCCGCCGTGCGCAAATGGGTCGAGCGCGGCTTTGACCCCAACGCGCAGGACGACAGCGGCCAGCTCGCCATCATTCGCGCCTTGCAGGCGGAGTCGTACGAGACTGCGCTCGTGTTGGCAAGCCTGGCGCAACTCGACCCACACGCCCGCAATCGCAGCGGCGAAACAGCCCTCATGATGGCAGCGCTAAGGGGTCGGCTCGACGTCTGCCGCGCGCTAATCGCTCGCGGCGCTGCGGTCGACCAGCCAGGCTGGACGGCGCTTCATTACGCTGCATCGGGAAATTCGATCGAGGTCACCGAGCTTTTGGTCGAGCGCGGCGCACGCATCGATGCACGCGCTCCGAACGGCCGCACGCCACTCATGATGGCCGTGCTGCACGCAGATGAAGTGCTCGTCGACGCCTTGTTGGCCGCCGGAGCGGACCGCACCGTGCTGGACCGCAACAACATCGGCGCAGCCGAGCTGGCCCGCCGCGCCGGGCGTGACCACTTGGCGAGCCGCCTCGCGCCCTGAATTCAGTGCAGTGTTCGACGGCCCTTAGCGCGGGCATCGCCGCCGTAAGGGCGAGAAGGCGATGTCGAGTGCCTGAGCCTTAGCCCATACGAGCCCGAGCCCGAGGTCGAGGTCGAGGTCAAGGTCGATTCTTGACCGCGCTAATGTGTATTATGTCAAATATCTGCTGCGGCTTGCCGTGCTTGACATGACCGCGGGCGCTCGCCCACTCAACTCGGCCATTGGCGCGCTGCCGAACCGCTCGTGTATCCCGTATCCTCACGCGATTCACATTGCACAGGATCCCCGTAATGACCAAGACCTACGCGCAGTTGGCACAACAGATCGAGACTCTCCAGCAGCAAGCCGAAGGACTTCGGCGCAAGGAGACGGCCGATGTGGTGAAGCGAATGAAAGAGGCCATCGCCATTTATGGCCTAAGCGCGGCCGACCTCGGTTTCGAATCCAGCGCGCGCCCGGGCAGGAAAGCGGCCTCCGCCACGCGCAAGGCTTCGAATCGCAAGACGCGCAAGCCCAAGTTCAAAGACGCGTCGGGCAATGTCTGGTCCGGCCGCGGCCCGCGTCCCGGCTGGTTCAAGGAGGCGCTTGCCGCAGGTAAAGCGCCCGAAGACTTACTCGCCTAAAACACCGCGATCCGCGGAGGCGCGCGCTGGCCGTAGGTGGCGCCGTTGGAGCCGCTGTAGCTGCGCCCCCAGGTCCGCGGGGGCGCGCGCCGGCCACTCGCGGCGCCGAGCCGCCGGCAGCGGGTGCGAACGGCTTTGCTGGTCAGGGTGGCTCAAGACGCAGTAGGTGCCCTTGCTGCCCCTCGCCTTCCCACACCGGGACGAAGGCATTGCGCGTCCAAGGGTCGATGAAGTCGCGATACCGACTGCTGAAGAACAGACCACTCTGGCCGCTCGATTGCATGAAGCGCGACTTCGACCGGTCACGCAGATCGTAGATCGCGCGCAGGCCCGGGCCATGCTCGGCGAGAAAAGACTCGCCCGTGCTCGCGTCGGGCTTGAGGCTAACGCGCGACACGTTGACGCTGTAGGTGTCGCCGCCCACCGGCGTACGCAGTTCGAACCAAGGTGCCAGCCAGGGAACACGGCTGAACGGCCGGTGCTCGAGTCGCGCCAAGTGCGCCCTGCCCCATCGCCACTGTGCAACCTCGTTGCCTTGTAACGCCCTTAACTCATCGAGCGCGTGCGCAAGTGCAGCGTCGGCCTGCCAGGCGCAGCTTTCGACCGCCCGGGTACGCCGGTCGTCGCACCAGCCCAGGTCGTCGCGCTCGAGCACGCCTTCGAGCGCTTCGCGAAAGCTGCGGTTGGCGAGTTGCGCGTCGAACAGACCGGGGCCGACGTCGTCGGCAAAAACGGCGCGTGTGAGCTGGCGCGCCCAGGCCCAGAACAGCAGCGGCGCGGCGCTCTCGGCGGCCATGGTGCCGTCGAAGCCTTGCAGCGCGAGCGCGGCCTGCGCGGCCAGCGGGTGGGACGAGCGCGCACGCGCGAGAAAAGGCAGGAGTCGCCGCGTGGCGCCCGATGCGAGGTCGGCCTGGATGGCCGCAAGGCTCTGCACGCTATGCAGCGGCTGGGCCTGCAGCAACTGCTCGATGCGCTGCTGCCGGTAAGGCGGCGCCCATTCGCTGGTAATGAAGTGCGGGTAAAGCGGGCCGTGGATGCGCTGGTTGGCCGTGGCGATCCAGCCGCGTTGTGGGTCGTGCTCGCGCGGCGTTTCGCTGGGCTCGAGGTAGCCCTGCCAGTCGTACCGCGGCTGCCACCCCGGTGCGGGAGCAAGCCCCCTGAGGTCGTTGTCCGGGTGGCGCAAGGGCACGCGCCCGGCGGCCACCATCGCAATGCGTCGGGCGTCGGCCACGACCATGTTCTGCATCGGCGCTACATAGGCGGCCGAGGCGGCAACGAACTCTTCCACGGAGCGGGCGCGGTTGAATGCGAGCCCGGCGGCCAGAGTGGCACTCGCGTCGCCGTCCAGCGCCGTCCAGCGCAGTGCGAGGGCATAGCGGGGAGCCGCGGCGAGCGCTTGCGGCCCGACGCCCGCGAGCCCCGCCGTGACGGCCCCGCCGGCGTCGGAGATCACCGGGCCGTGGCGGCTTTGTCGCGCCGTGAAAGCGATGTCGGGCCGGCCCTTGACGCGGATGGTCTGCGCAAAGTTCTCGAACTGCGCCGAGCCGTCCGGTGTTTCGTAGCGCTCGGGGTCACCGGCCTCGCGCGCTGCAACGATCCGCTCGAGGTAGAGGTCCTGCACGTCGGGTGCGGTGTTCGTGAAACCCCAGGCAATGTGTTCGTTTTGCCCGAGCACCACGAGCGGCAGCCCCGGCAGGGTTGCGCCCGCCACGTGCAGGCCCGGTGCTTCGAGCCTCGCCAAGTACCAAAGGCTCGGCGCACTGAGTTTGAGGTGGGGGTCGTTGGCGAGCAAGGGGCTACCCGTGGCGCTGCGCGAGCCGGCGACGACCCAGTTGTTGGAGCCCGCGCCTTCCACGTTGGACTCGGGCAACCATGGCGCGCCCGGCTCGGTCGCCGCGACCACCGTCGGAGTTGGGCCCGTGGCGATGCCCAGGCGCCGGTAGAGGCCGGCGTAATCGGCCGTTGCGAGTGCTGGTTCGCCCGGGTAAGGCGGCAGCAACTGCGCGATCCGCTCGGTGGGCATCACGAGCGAGAGCCGCAAGCGCAGCAGTTCGCTGCCCCAGTTGGCGCCGAGGTCCCAGGCCATCATGATCGAC
>JANONH010000021.1:0-7437 GCA_031420735.1 Methylibium sp. | reverse complement strand
GCCACAGGCCGTGCTGCAAGCCACGAAACCCCCGGCGAGAGCGCGCTCGCGCCCGGCCCGAGCGTCACGATCGAGCTCAGATCGGTCAACAGCCGTTTCCTCGACATCGCGTTTCGCCTGCCCGACGAATTTCGCTCGCTGGAGCCCGCGCTGCGTGAGCTCGTGACGGCACGCCTGCGACGCGGCAAGGTCGAACTGAGGCTCGCCTCGCGTGACGATGCCCAGGCCGCCTGGCCCCAACCACAACACGAGCAGTTGCACACCCTCTCGCAGCTCGAAGGCAAGGTGCAGAGCTGGTTACCCAAGGCCGCGCCGCTGTCGGTGCAGGAAGTGCTGCAGTGGTGCCGCACCACCGTGCCCCCACCGCGCATGGACGACGCGGTGATCGATGCCGGGCGCAGGGCAGTCGCGGCACTGCTCGAGTCGCGCGCAAGCGAAGGCGAAAAGCTGGTCGCCGTGCTCATGCAGCGCCTCACGAGGCTGCGCGAACTCGCGCGCGACGCAGCGCCATTGCTGCCGCAAGTGGTCGAGCGCCAGCGCCAGCGCTTTCTCGAACGCTGGCGCGACGCGCTCCAAGCGAGCGGCGCCGCCAACGCCGTGCCTTCCGAAGCCCTGCAGGAACGCGCGCTCAACGAAGCCGCGGCCTTTGCCATCCGCATCGACGTGGCCGAAGAGCTCGGCCGGCTCGGCGCCCACCTCGACGAGGTCGAACGCCTGCTCGCCGCCGGCGGCGAGATCGGCAAGCGACTGGACTTCCTGATTCAGGAACTGCAGCGCGAAGCCAACACCCTCGGCTCCAAATCGGCCGCGCTCGAACTCACGCAGATCTCGGTGGAGATGAAGGTGGCGGTCGAGCAGATGCGCGAGCAGGTGCAGAACATCGAGTAGGGTTTCACGGCAGAGTTGCTCGAGGACCGGTGATGCCGTTGTACATACTCGACACCGACACAGTGAGCGATCTCGTTTGAGGCAAGACGCCGGCCCTCAATGCTCACGTGTCGACGGTGTCCTTCAAGCACTTGTGCATTTCGGCCGTGACGCGTGGCGAGTTGCTGTATGGCCTCAAGCTCAAGGACGGCGCGCACCGGCTCGCTCAGTTGCTCGATCAGTTCCTGGTCCGCGTGCAGTGCCTGCCTTGGGACGACACTGCTGCCACGCACTTCGCATCCATCGCCGCCGAGTTGCACAAGGCGGGAACGCAGATCGGCAGCATGGACGTGATGATCGCCGGGCATGCCATGGCAACCGGCGCTGTGCTCGTCACCAACAATGCCCGCCACTTCTCGCGGGTGGCCAGCCTCAGCGTCGAAAACCGGTGCCAGGAGCATTGATGAATACGCCCGCACTCTTCGCTGGACACGAAGACGCCCTTCAGCGTGCAGACAAGCGGGGCCACCCCTGAAATCGCGTTGCGCCGCGGCGATACTTCAGGCTTCATGAGCGCCACCACCGCCCCCGTCACCACGCACGACACCCCCGGCAACCTGTTCGTCGTCGCGGCGCCCAGCGGCACCGGCAAGTCGAGCCTGGTGAAGGCGCTGCTCGAGCGCGACGCCGGCCTGGCGGTCTCGGTTTCTCACACCACGCGCGCGCCGCGCGGCCAAGAGGTGGACGGGCGCCAGTACCTCTTCGTGGCCGAAGCGGCGTTTCGCGACATGGTCATGCACAACGCCTTCTGCGAATGGGCCGAAGTGCACGGCAACCTCTACGGCACCTCGCGGGCGGCGCTCGAGCAGCGCCTCGCGGCCGGCGAGGAGGTGGTGCTCGAGATCGACTGGCAGGGCGCCCTGCAGATCAAGCGCCTGTTTCCGAGCGCCGTGCTGGTGTTCATTTTGCCGCCGAGCTGGCATGAGCTGCGCGAGCGGCTGCAGCGTCGCGGCGAAGACACCGGTGCGGTGATCGAGACGCGCATGACCAATGCGCGCGAAGAAATCGCGCAGGCGCCGCACTTCGATTACGTGGTGATCAATGCCGTGTTCGACACCGCCCTGGCGGACCTGCAGGCCATAGTGCGCGCACAACGGCTAAAATACTCGTCGCAGCGCCGCAGCAAGGCGGCCGTGTTCCAGGCACTGCACCTGGAACGACGCACAAACCCCACCTGAGTCAAGAAAGAGCCCATGGCCCGCATCACCGTCGAAGACTGCATGGAAAAGATCCCCAATCGCTTCCAGCTCGTGCTGTGCGCCACCTACCGCGCGCGCATGCTCAGCCAGGGCCACGCGCCCAAGGTCGAGAGCAAAAACAAGCCCGGCGTGACCGCGCTGCGCGAAATCGCCGAAGGCCACATCGGCATCGAGATGCTGCGCAAGGTGCCGCTCTGACGCCCAGGCTCACAGCCAAGCCCTAGCCGCTTCTGCCGACCAACGGCCCGCCCAGGCGGGCCGTTTCGCTGAACGGGCCAAAACGGGCCAAGCCGCATAGGGGCAAGCCCTGCACGCTACCATCGGCGATGCCCTCGCGTGCCGTCCTCGCTGTCCGTAGGAAACTGAGCCAGGCTCTGCCCTCGTTCATGCTGGGCCACGCGTCCCACGCCGCCAATGCGGCGTCTGACAGCGAAGTCGCCGCACTCGATGCCGACGCCGCCTCGTTCGCCACCCTCACCAAGAAGCTCTCCTACCTGGGCGCGGCCGACATCAAGCGCGTGCGCGAGGCCTACAAGTTCGCCGATGAAGCCCACCTCGGCCAGTTTCGCGCCAGTGGCGAACCCTACATCACCCACCCGATCGCCGTGGCGGGCCTGTGCGCGGAGTGGAAGCTCGACGCGCAGGCCATCATGGCCGCTCTCATGCACGACGCGATGGAGGACTGCGGCACCTCCAAGTCCGAGCTGATCGAGCGCTTCGGCGCCCCCACCGCCGACCTGGTGGACGGCCTCACCAAGCTCGACCGCCTGCGGTTTTCCACCCGCGAGGAATCGCAGGCCGAGTCGTTTCGGAAAATGCTGCTTGCGATGGCGCGCGACGTGCGCGTCATTCTCATCAAGCTCGCCGACCGGCTGCACAACATGCGCACCATGGAGGCGGTGCTGCCCGTCAAGCGCGAGCGCATCGCCCGCGAGACGATCGAGATCTACGCGCCCATTGCCCACCGCCTGGGCCTCAACCAGACCTACCGCGAGTTGCAGGAGTTGTCGTTCAAGCACCTGCGGCCGTGGCGCCATGGCGCGCTGAGCAAGGCCATCGCGCGCGCCCGAGGCCACCGCCGAGACCTGGTGGAGCGCGTGCAGCGCGACGTCGAGAAAGCGTTCAAGGACGCCAAGCTTGGCGTGCAAGTCTCCGGCCGCGAGAAGACGCTCTATTCCGTTTATCACAAGATGGAGGACAAGCGCCTGAGCTTCGCCCAGGTCAGCGACATCTTCGGCTTTCGCATCGTCGTCAACACGCTGCCCGAGTGCTACCTGGCCCTGGGCGTGCTGCACCAGCTCTTCAAGCCCATGCCGGGGCGCTTCAAGGACTACATCGCCATCCCCAAGGGCAACGGCTACCAGTCGCTGCACACCACCCTCGTGAGCCCGCTCGGCACCGCGGTCGAGTTCCAGATCCGCACCGAGCCCATGCACCTGGTGGCTGAAAAAGGCATTGCCGCGCACTGGCTCTACAAAGCCAACGGCAGCGCCGACGCCCAGCACCTGGGCGCCCTGTGGCTGCAGTCGCTGCTCGACATCCAGGACGAAACGCTCGAGTCGGCCGAGTTCTTAGAACACGTCAAGATCGACCTCTTCCCCGAGTCGGTCTACGTCTTCACGCCCATGAGCAAGATTCTCGCGCTGCCCAAGGGCGCCACGCCGGTCGATTTTGCCTACGCGATCCACAGCGACGTCGGCGACCGCTGCATCGCTGCCAAGGTCAACGGCGAGGCCACACCGCTGCGCACGGTCCTGCGCAGCGGCGACGTCGTCGAGGTCGTCACGGCACCGAGCGCGCGGCCCAACCCGGCCTGGCTTAACTTCGTGCGCACCGGCCGGGCGCGCTCGGGCATCCGCCACTACCTCAAGAACATGGAGGCCGAGGAGTCGCTGGTGCTCGGCGAAAAGCTGCTCGCCCAGGCACTGCGCGCCGAAGGCCTGGGCATGCCCGGCGGCGACGAAACCGCGGGCGGCAATGAAGGCTCGCTCTGGCAGGCGCTGCTGCGCTGGAGCGGCACCAAAAAGCGTGAAGAGTTGCTGGTGGACATCGGCGTGGGCAAAAAAATTCCGGTCATCGTCGCCAAGCGTCTGGCCGGCCTGTTGGCCGAGCGGGGTGCGCGGCCCGACGCCCTCGCGCTCACGCTCGGCCGCTATGCCAACCACGACGACATGCCGCACACGCACGGCACCGTCGTGCTCGACGGCAGCGAAGGCGTGACGGTGCAGTTCGCCACCTGCTGCCGCCCGGTGCCGGGAGACGCCATCGTCGGCTACCTCGGGCGCGGCGAAGGCCTGGTGGTGCACACCGCCGAATGCGGCGTGGGCAAGCGCCAGTTCAGCCGCGACAGCGAACCCTGGATCGCCGTGGAGTGGTCCGAGACACCGCAGCGCAGTTTCGAGTCCGCCGTGCAGGTGCTGGTGACCAACGGCAAGGGCGTGCTGGCACAAGTGGCCACCGCGGTGAGCGGCGCCGAAGCCGACATCGTGCACATCGACATGGGCGACGAGCGCGCCGCCGAGACCACCGAATTGCGCCTGCTCCTGGCGCTGCGCGACCGGCTGCACCTGGCCGACGCCCTGCGAGCGATCAAGCGAGCGCCGTCGGTGCTGCGCGTGGCCCGCGTCAAGCCCTGAGCCCTCTCGCGTTACGCGCCAGAGGGCGCTCTCACGCCGCCGGCATTCGCGCAGGGTAGCGCACGGCCAGCACTTCCAAGGTCTGCGGCCCGGCCGGCGTGGCGAAGGTGACCTCATCGCCTTCACGCGCCTTCAAGAGCGCGCGCGCGACCGGCGAGACCCAGCTCACCTCGCCCTGCAGGCTGTCGGCTTCGTCGACGCCCTTGATGGTGATGGTGCGCTGCTCGCCTTGGGCCGTGGCGTAGGTGACGGTTGCGCCAAAGAAGACTTGGTCGCGGCCGTGGTGCAGGCTCGGGTCGGACACTTCGGCAATCTCCAGGCGCTTGGTGAGGAAGCGAATGCGTCGGTCGATCTCGCGCAGGCGCTTCTTGCCGTAGAGGTAATCGCCGTTCTCGGAGCGGTCGCCGTTCTTGGCCGCCCACGACACCGTCTCCACCACCTTGGGGCGCTCGACGTCCATGAGCGTCATGAGCTCCTCGCGCAGGCGTGCGTAGCCGTGCGGCGTGATGTAGTTCTTGCCCCCGGTGGGCAACTCGGGTGGGGCGAGATCGTCGTCGTCGTCGTCGCCGTCGGTTTCTTTCGTGAAAGCCTTGTTCATGCGGCCATTCTGGCGCGCCAGGAGCAGGCGCTCGACGCAAGGAGCGCTCGCTGGTCCCCCCGCGTGTGCCGCGCGTTGCCGGTGCACCGGTGCGCCCATCGCAAACGCTGCGCTGAGTGCAACGGACAATGCGGCGCATGGCGACTTCCAGCGCTGCCGTGATCCGCGCGATTGCAGCCCCGTGCGAAGTCGCGGCGGGCCGGGGCTCGTGCGCGTGGGCCTACACCGTCTCGGTGCGCAGCCTGTGCGAGTTCACCGCCAAGCGCGGTGACCTGGACCGCCGCTTCACGCCTTCGGCCACCGCGCTCGAAGGCATGAACGGCCAGGCCGCCATCGCCGCTCGCCGTGGCTCGACGTATGAAACCGAGCTGGCGCTCGAGGGCCGCCACGGCATGCTGCGCGTGCGCGGCCGGGCCGATGGCTTCGATGCGGCGCGGCGCTGCCTGGAGGAGATCAAGACCATCCGCGGCGACCCCGGCGCAATCGCCGAGAACCGCCGCCAACTGCACTGGGCCCAGCTCCAGACCTATGGCGCGCTGTTCTGTCGCACGCGCGGCCTGGCCGAAGTGGACCTGTGCCTCGTGTATGTCGACGCCAGCACCCAGGCCGAGACCGTGCTGCGCGAGCGCTGCAGCGCGGCCGATCTGGAGACTGCCTTCTCCGCTCGCTGCGAGCGCTTTCTGGCCTGGGCCCAGCAGGAGGCCGCACACCGCGCGGCGCGCGACGCCGGGCTCACCGAACTGCCGTTCCCGCCGGCGGCCTTTCGCGCCGGCCAGCGTGGCCTGGCCGAGGCCGTCTACCGCGCCGCTGCCGCCGGCCGCTGCCTGCTGGCCCAGGCGCCCACCGGCATCGGCAAGACGCTCGGCACGCTGTACCCACTGCTGCGCGCCATGCCCGGCCAGCGGCTCGACAAGATCGGCTACCTGACCTGCAAAGGCACCGGCCGCCTGACCGCGCTCGATGCGCTGCAACGGCTGCGCGAGGCCACTCCGGGGCGCGCGCTGCGCGTGCTCGCGCTGGTGGCGCGCGAGCAGGCTTGCGAGCACCCCGACAAGGCCTGCCACGGTGAATCCTGCCCCTTGGCGCGCGGCTTTTACGATCGCTTGCCGGCCGCGCGCGCCGAGGCGGTCTCCAACGGCTGGCTCGACCCGGCCACGCAGCGCCGCATCGCGCTGCGCCACGACATCTGCCCCTACTACCTCGGGCAGGAGCTGCTGCGCTGGGCCGATGTGGTGGTCGGCGACGTCCACCACGCTTTCGATCCGAACGGCCAGCTCCATGGGCTGGCGCAGGCGATGGAGTGGCGCATTGGCCTGCTGGTCGACGAGGCCCACAACCTGATCGAGCGAGCCCGGCAGATGTACAGCGCCGAGCTGAGCCTGGCCAAGATCCGCGCCGCAATGCGCATTGCGCCGAGCGCGCTGCGGCCGCGCTTTGGCCGGCTGCTGCGCGCGGCCGGCGACCTGGCGGCGGCGCAAGAAGGCCCCTACGCCGCACACAGCAGCTTGCCCGAGGCCTTTGCCGACGCCCTGCAGTCGCTCAATGCGGCCTTGGGCGAGCACTTGCAAGACCAGCCGCTGGCCACCGGGCCGCTGCTGGCCTTTCACTTCGATGCGCTGCGGCTGCAGCGGCTGACCGAGCGCTTTGCGGAACACTCGGTGTTCGACGTGCAGCGCGCTGCGAGAGGGGCCGAGGCCCAGGCCGACGCCGACACCCTCGATGCCACCTTCTGCTTGCGCAACATCGTGCCGGCGCCCTTTTTAAGGCCACGCTTTGCAGGCTGCCACACGGTCACGCTGTTTTCAGCGACGCTCGGGCCCGAGGCCTACCAGCGCGATCTGCTGGGGCTGCCTGAGAGCAGCAGTTGGATCGACGTGCCGCCGGTCTTCCCGCCCGAGCACCTGTGCGTGCGCGTGGCGGGCAGCGTGTCGACCCGCTACCCGGACCGCGCCGCTTCGCTCGACCAGGTGGTGGACCTGATGGCGCGGCAGTTCACGCAACACCCCGGCAACTACCTGGCGTTCTTCAGCAGCTTCGACTACCTCGAACAGGCGGCCAAGCGGCTGAGCGAGCGGCA
>JANONH010000020.1:0-2064 GCA_031420735.1 Methylibium sp. | reverse complement strand
CACGGCCCGCCCGAACAGCGGGCTGATTTGCGGCGCGGTAATGAAGTCGCCACCGCTCGCTGCGGCGCTGGTGAACTGGCGCGCGGCGCGCGCGTAGTAGCCCAGGCCCGGCGCATAGAGCGCGAGTTCCATGAAGCGCTCGAAGCCGAGCCAACCGCCGGCGGCTTCGATCTCGTGCGCGATGCGCTGAGCCAACTCCGCGCTCGGTGCAGCGGGCGCGCCTGCAGTGGGCGGCCCGAGCCGCCCGCAGTGGGGCGCCAGGTCGGACGCCCCGAGCATCGCAGTGTCGGGTCGAGCGTGCGTTGCCGCGTGCAGAGCCGTACGCTCGGCCGCGGCTTCGCTCGCGCCTGGCGGCGGGCCTGCAGGGGCCCAGGTGCTGGCTACACTGTTCTCGTCATGATCTGGCACCCTTGGATTGTCCTTCAGGCATGAAGCCGAGTTCCCGCCCCGTGGTGCTGGTCACCGGTGCGGCGCGCCGCGTCGGGCGGGCCATCGCGCTCGAGCTGGCGGCGCACGGCTTCGACCTCGCCTTGCATTCGCACCAAACGAGCGCAGAGGCCGCAGAGACGCGCTCGGAGGCGCTTCTGCTCGGTGCCCGGGCTGAAGTTTTCGCAGCCGACCTCGCCGACGAGTCAGCCTGCCGCGCACTGCTGCCCGCAGTGGTCGAAAGCATGGGCCGCTGCGACGCCGTGGTCAACAACGCCTCGCGTTTCGAGTACGACGGCATCGAGGATTTCAAGCCCGCCAGCCTGGCCGCCCACCTGCAGGTGAACACGGTCGCGCCGCTCTTGCTGGCGCAGGCGCTGCATGCGCATCTGGGCGGCAGCGGCCACGGCCACGGCAACGTCAGCGGCCACGGCAGCAACAACGGCCGCCAGGGCTGCGTGGTGAACCTGCTCGACCAGAAACTCTGGAACCCCAACCCCGACCATCTTTCCTACACGCTTTCCAAGGCGGCGCTCGCGGCGGCCACCACGCTGCTGGCGCAGGCGCTGGCGCCTTCTGTGCGCGTGGTGGGCGTGGCACCAGGCATCACGCTGCCTTCGGGGCCCATGAGCGAGCACGAGTTCGAACGCGCCCGGCGCATGACGCCGCTCGGCTATTCGTGCAGCGCCGAAGACGTGGCCAAGGCGGTGCGATTTCTCATCGAGTCGCGCGCCATCACCGGCACCACGCTGCTGGTCGACGGCGGTCAGCACCTGCTGGCGCAGCCGCGCGACGTGCTCTACCTCGCGCGCGCGGAGGCTTCGAAATGAGCACGCCGCCCAAGGCTTGGGGCACCGCGGTATGTGCCGCGCCGCGGGTGCGTGCCGCGCCACTGCGGGCGTGCGCCGCGCGACTGCGCGTAAGCGCCGCGCCGCGGGTGCGGGCTGCGCCACGCAAGGCGCGGCCATGAGCACGTGGTACGCCCTGCCCGAGCTGCGCGACTGCCGCCGGCTGTTCCTCAAGCGGCACGAACTGCCGGTGCGCATCGGCGTGCACGGGTTCGAGCGCAGCGGCCCGCAGCGGCTGGTGGTCGACGTGGAGCTGTTCGTGGCGCTCGCGCACAGCACCCCCGGCGCCGACCGCCTGGACGAGGTGCTCGACTACGACTTCGTGCGCGGCGTCATTGCCGAGCGCGTGGCCCAAGGCCATGTGGCGCTGCAAGAAACCCTGTGCGACGCCATCGCCCTGCGCCTGCTCGCCCACCCCGGCGTGCGCGCGGTGCGCGTGTCGACCGAAAAACCCGACGTCTACCCCGACTGCGCGGCGGTCGGCGTCGAAGTGTTTCACCTCAAGCAAGGCCCGCCATGAGAGCGCTGCATGGGGCCGCCCCAAGCCTGCCTTGCGGCCGCTCGGCGCCGCTGGCCGGAGGTCAGCACACGCAGCCGCTCGCGCACCGAAGCGTGCCTTGCGGCCGCTCGGCGCCGCTGGCCGCGCGCTGCGGCAGGGCGCCCCGATGAGCGGCACCGCCAGCACCTCCAGCACCCCCGGCACCAGCGCCGCCCCAGCACCCAGGGCGCGCGCCGACAAGGCCGCGTTCGAGGCCAACAAGCTCAGCAAGCGCCTGCACCGCCTGGTCGT
>JANONH010000019.1:0-7463 GCA_031420735.1 Methylibium sp. | reverse complement strand
CCGATAGGAGACGTGCAAAGGGCCACGGCCGGCCTTCAAGCGCAAGTAGCGAGTGCCGGTCTGGGGATCAAGGTCGACCCGGTGCACCGCTCGAGGGCTCAGCGTGAGCTGCTCGAACGTCAAGTTCTGCGCTGGGTTCTTAGCCGCGTGAACATTGAAAATGAAATCCGCACCGTAATCGCCCACGAAGTAGTTCAGATCCACGGCGAGGCTCAGCTTGATCATGGTGCAGGCAGGTTGCGGCCATGAGCAGCACAAAACATGCCGACGCTTGCGCATCGACTACCCGGCCACGGCCGGGCAAGCCAAACAAGCCACAAGGCGCATTGCCGTGGGCCTGCCACGACGACACCAACGAGACGACGCAGCGAGGTCCGGCAAGCCCGAGCGCGACCCCGGCCCTCAAACGTCGATGTTCGCGGCCCTCAAGGCATTGGCTTCGATGAACGCGCGACGGGGCTCGACCTCGTCGCCCATGAGGGTGGTGAACACACGGTCGGCCTCGATCGCGTCGTCGACCTGCACGCGCAGAAGGCGCCGCACCGCCGGGTCCATGGTGGTCTCCCACAGTTGCACGGGGTTCATCTCGCCAAGTCCCTTGTAGCGTTGGCGGCCCACGCTGTTCTCGGCTTGCTGCATTAACCAGGCCATGGCTTGGCGGAAATCGGCGACCTTGGCCTCTTTCTGCCTTTCGCCCTCGCCTTTCTTGATCACGGCGTCGAGCGACACCAGGCCCTTGAAGGCGCGGCCGGCGTTGGCGAGTGCTTCGTAATCGGCACCGTGCACGAAATCGGCGGTGATGACGCTGCTCTTGGTATTGCCGTGGTGGCGCCGGCTGATGCGCAGGATGTGCTTGTCGGTGCGGGTGTCGAACTCGGCATGCACCTCGGCGTCGTGCAGCGCGCTGGCCATGCCGGACGCGGAGGCTTCGGCCTCGGCCAAGGTATCGAGCGCAATCGGCAGGCCGTCGGCAATGGCGCGCAGCGCGTGGACATCCATCCAGTTGGCCAGCCGTGTCGTCACATTGTTCGCCAACACGTACTGCCTGGCCAGCGCCTCCAGCGCGTCGCCCTGCAGAACGGCGCCGTCCACACCCGTTTCGAGCCTTGCCTCGCGCAGCGCCACCCGCAAAAGATAGGCGTCGAGCTCCACGCCATCTTTCAGGTACTGCTCTTCTTTGCCGAATTTCACTTTGTAGAGCGGCGGCTGCGCGATGTAGATGTTGCCGCGCTCGACGAGCTCGGGCATTTGTCGATAGAAGAACGTCAGCAGCAAGGTGCGAATGTGCGCTCCGTCGACATCGGCATCGGTCATGATGATGATGCGGTGATAGCGCAGCTTGTCGGGGTTGTATTCGTCCTTGCCGATGCTCGTGCCCAGCGCAGTGATGAGCGTGAGGATTTCGTTGCTGGTCAGGAGTTTCTCGAAGCGCGCGCGCTCTACGTTGAGGATCTTGCCGCGCAGCGGCAAGATCGCCTGGAACTTGCGGTCTCGGCCTTGCTTGGCCGAGCCGCCCGCGGAGTCGCCCTCGACGATGTAGATCTCACAGAGTGCGGGGTCTTTCTCCTGGCAGTCGGCCAGCTTTCCGGGCAGCCCCATGCCGTCGAGAACCCCCTTGCGGCGGGTCATTTCGCGCGCCTTGCGAGCGGCCTCGCGCGCCCGCGCGGCGTCGACAATCTTGCCGCAGATGATCTTCGCGTCGACCGGATTTTCAAGCAGGTAATCGTTGAGCAGTTTGCCGACGATTTCTTCGACTGGGCCGCGCACCTCGGAGCTCACCAGCTTGTCCTTGGTCTGGCTGCTGAACTTCGGTTCGGGCACCTTCACGCTGATGACGCAGGCCAGGCCCTCGCGCATGTCGTCGCCGGCAATCTCGACCTTGGCTTTCTTGGCCAGTTCGTTGTCTTCGATGTACTTGTTAATGACCCGCGTCATGGCCGCGCGCAAGCCGGTCAGGTGGGTGCCGCCGTCACGCTGCGGAATGTTGTTGGTAAAGCAGAGCACGTTCTCGTTGTAGCCGTCGTTCCACTGCATCGCCACTTCGACGCCGATGTTGGTGTTGAACTCGCTCGTCTTGTCTCCAAGCGCGTGAAAGATATTGGTGTGCAGCACCTTCTTGCCGGCATTAATGAACTCGACGAAGCCCTTGACCCCGCCGGCGTAGGCGAAGTCGTCCTGCCTCGCATTGCGCTCGTCTACCAAGCGAATCTTCACGCCATTGTTCAAGAACGACAGCTCGCGCAAGCGCTTTGCCAGCACGTCGTAGTGGAAGTCGATGTTGGTGAAGATTTCCTCGTCGGGCAAAAAGTGGACTTCGGTGCCGCGCTTCTCGGTTTCACCGATGACCTTCATGGGGCTCACCTCGATGCCGAGGCGTTGCTCGAGCACACGGTCCTGCGGCGCGCCGCGCTTGAATTCCATGTAGTGCACCTTGCCCTCGCGGCGCACGGTCAGGCGCAATTGCTTGGACAAGGCGTTCACGCAACTCACGCCGACGCCGTGCAGCCCGCCCGAAACCTTGTAGCTGTTTTGGTTGAACTTGCCGCCGGCATGCAGCTCCGTCAAAGCGATCTCGGCTGCGCTGCGCTTGGGCTCGTGCTTGTCGTCCATCTTGACGCCGGTGGGAATGCCGCGCCCGTTGTCGATGACCGAGATGGAATTGTCGGAATGGATCGTCACGACGATGTCGTCGCAATGCCCTGCCAGTGCCTCGTCGATCGAGTTGTCGACGACTTCGAAGACCAGGTGGTGCAAGCCGGTGCCGTCGGAGGTATCTCCGATGTACATGCCCGGTCGTTTTCGAACCGCCTCGAGCCCCTCGAGAATCTGGATCGAGCTTTCGCCGTATGCGACCGATGCGTCGGACCCGACAGACACCACATGGCCCTGCGGTGATGGAACGGGTTGCTGGGTGACACCGGTGGCGGCGTCGGTCTGGCGGGGCTTGGGTTCGCTCATGGGGCTCTCTCTTTTCAGGGGGCGGCTGGACCCGCGGCCCAGCCGCCCCCTCGTAAAACCTCGGGAAGCGGGCTCGCGGCCCGCCGTCCTCGCTGGGGATGGCTCGTCAGATGCGCATGGGCATCACGACGTACTTGAACCCGCTGCGCTCCGGCACGGTGAGAAGCGCCGAGCTGTTGGAGTCTTGCAGCGACAAGGTCACCATGTCTTGATCGATGTTGGTGAGCGCATCGATCAGGTAGGTGACGTTGAACCCGATCTCGATGGCGTCGCCGGTGTAGTCCACTTCGATTTCTTCCCGAGCTTCCTCCTGCTCGGCATTGCTCGAGGCGATGCGCAAGCTTCCCGCGTCGAAGTTCAAACGAACGCCCTTGAACTTTTCGCTT
This sequence comes from Methylibium sp., assembly GCA_031420735.1. Classification (GTDB taxonomy): domain Bacteria; phylum Pseudomonadota; class Gammaproteobacteria; order Burkholderiales; family Burkholderiaceae_C; genus Methylibium. The sequence continues at coordinate 4,119 of JANONH010000019.1, read as the reverse complement.
GTTAGGATCGCCGCGCGCTGCAGGCTGGTTAGCAGCGACAGGCGCCCGATCGTCACGTGGTGGTTATGGTTCTTTGGAATTACACGGTTGTAATCCGGGAACTTGCCTTCGACGAGTTTGGTGACGAACTCCATTCCCGAGAAGGCGAACTTGGCCTGGTTGCCGGCGAAGCGCATCTCGATGGGTGCGTCGTCTTCCTTGAGCAAGCGCTGCAGTTCGAGCACTGTCTTCCGCGGAAGGATCACTTCCTGCCTCGGCATTTCGACCTCGAGGTTGGCCTGCGCGAGGGCCAAGCGATGGCCGTCGGTGGCCACGACCGTGAGGCTCGTGCCTTCGGCCACGAAGAGGATGCCGTTGAGGTAATAGCGAATGTCGTGCACCGCCATGGCGAAGTGCACCTGCGCGACCAGCGCCCGCAAGGATTTCTGCGGCACGCTAAAGGCCGGCCCGAAGTCGGCGGCTTCCTGCACGAGCGGGAAATCCTCGGCAGGCAGCGTCTGCAAGGTGAAGCGGCTGCGCCCTCCCGTCAGGGTCATTTTGTTTTGCGAACTCGACAGCGAGATGCTTTGATCGGGCGGCAGGGTGCGCAGGATGTCGATGAGCTTGCGCGCTCCCACGGTGGTTCTGAAGTCGCCAGCGTCGCCTTCGAACTCGGCCCGAGTGCGGACTTGAATCTCCAGATCGCTGGTGGTGAATTCGACTTCGCTGCCTGTCTTGCGCAGTAGCACATTGGCCAACACCGGCAAGGTGTGACGCCGCTCGACGATCCCGGCCACCGCCTGGAGCGCTCCAAGAATTTTCTCTTGCGGGCTCTTCAAGACAATCATTTAAACCTCTTTGAATAGTCGTCGTAGTAGAGGCCGGGGTCGCTTGTGGACAAGGCCATTTTCGCGCCTGGTGACAAGCACTTAGGCCGGCCGTAACCCTGTGCGCCGCGGCGCTCGACGAAACGCCGCGGCAGATAACAACTTCGAGAAATCGCCGCCGCCTGTGGACAAGCGTGAACTTGCATCGCGCTTGTCCACAGGCTTGTGACTTGACAGGGGGCCCCTTGCATGCGTTAGCCCTTGAGCGTCTGTTCGAGCACGTGCAGTTGCTGGTTGAGTTCGGTGTTCTTGGTGCGTTCGGCGCCGATCTTGCGCACCGCGTGCAGTACGGTGGTGTGATCGCGCCCACCGAAGAGTTCGCCGATCTCGGGGAGGCTCTTCTGCGTTAGCTCCTTGGCCAGGTACATCGCGATCTGTCGGGGCCTGGCGATCGATGCGGGGCGATTCTTGGAGTACATGTCGGCCACCTTGATCTTGTAGAAGTCGGCCACGGTCTTCTGGATATTTTCCACACCGACCTGGCGATTCTGGATCGACAGCAGGTCCTTGAGCGCCTCGCGCGCCAGCGCAATGTTGATGTCTTTGTGTGAAAACCTCGAGTACGCCAAGACCTTGCGAAGCGCTCCCTCGAGTTCGCGCACGTTGGCGCGTACGTTCTTGGCGATAAAGAAGGCGACGTCTTCGGGCATCGGCGCGCCTTCGACATCGGACTTCTTCATCAGGATCGCCACCCGCATTTCGAGCTCTGGCGGCTCGATCGCCACTGTGAGCCCGGCATCGAAGCGGGAGGTGAGTCGCTCGTCGATGTTGGCCAGACCCTTGGGGTAGGTGTCGCTGGTCATGATGATGTGCGCCTTCTTGGCCAGCAGGGCCTCGAACGCATTGAAGAACTCCTCTTGGGTGCGCTCTTTGCCAGCGAAGAACTGCACATCGTCGATGAGCAGCAGGTCCAGCGAGTGGTATTTGGCCTTGAGTTCGTCGAAGGTCTTGCGCTGGTAGTTCTTAACGACATCGGTGATGAACTGCTCGGCGTGCAGGTAGAGAATGCGCGCGTCGGGCTTGTCGCGCAGCAACGCGTTGCCCACGGCATGGATCAGGTGAGTCTTGCCCAGCCCCACGCCGCCGTAGATGAACAGCGGGTTGTACATGAAGCCCGGCGCCCCGGCCACATGGAGCGCGGCCGTACGAGCCATCTGGTTGGCGCGACCGGGCACCAGCGTATCGAAGCTCAGTGCCGCATTGAGGCGGTGCTGCGTCAGCGCCGAGCCGGTGCTGACGGGCCGGGCCGAGGGCCCGCCGGGCGCGGAGCCTCCGATCCACTGCCCGATGGCTTGCGGATGACTGCCGCTTCGAGTCGCGTCGCCGGCACGCGGCATCGCTTCGCGAAGCGCCAATTGAAGGTCCAGACGGACCGGCTTTCCGGCCGCTTCGCTCAGCACAGCCTCGATCCGGGCGCCGTACTGGTTTCGGATCCAGTCGAGCTTGAAGCGGTTGGGAACCCTCAGCACCGCCACGGCATCCGAGCCGCGGTCTTGCAACTCGGCTGCAGGCAAGGGCCGGATCCATGTGTTGAACTGCTGCTCCGGCAACTCGGTGGCCAAGCGTTCGCAGCCACGTAACCAGACATCGGTGCTCATTGTTTTGGTTGTTGTGCACAAGGCTTTTGGAGCCGGTCGATTCTAGCCGCCTCACCCTGCTGCAAGACAAGGTTATCCACAGTAGCGATCGGCAGGGATTGGTAGCTTGGGCGGTGCTTGCGCGCGGGGCCGTTGACCAAAAACGCCGTTTTTGCTTTAATCGCAAGCTTTTCTCGCAACGCTTGGCGCTCGGTGCTGGGCGTTTCTTCCTGTCTCGATCCGAGTCACCAGCGGGGCAACCAGCGCGCTCCCTGCGGCAGGTGTGCCTCTCGGGCGCCGAGAAGCAGGCAGAACGCCCACATTCTTTAGGCGTGCAACGAACCCAGTACAACCCAGTACAAGCGCCCTAAAGGCTCAACACATCATGAAACGCACCTACCAGCCTTCGAAGATCCGCCGTGCGCGCACCCATGGTTTCCTGGTGCGCATGAAGTCGCGTGGCGGGCGTCATGTGCTTAACGCCCGCAGGGCCAAAGGGCGCAAGCGCCTGGGTCTTTGAGCCCGCGCAGCGCGGAGTAGACGTGAGTCGGCAGGGGGTCGGCTGCGGCCTGGCTTCTGCCGATTTCGAGCGGGCCCTCAGTGTGCGGCCCTGCGCTCGCACCCAGCACTTTGCGCTCCACTACTTGCCGCCGGGCGGCGAGTTGTCAACAGCCGGCGACGTTCCGAGCCCATCGAATGTGGATGATTGCACTCGCAGCTTCGGCCTGGTCGTTCCCAAACGACACGCCCGGCGCGCCGTGACGCGCTCGCTGATCAAGCGCCAAGGACGGTCGGGCTGGTCGCGGCATGCGCTCGAATTGCGTTGCGGTTCGTGGCTCTTGAGGCTGCGCTGCGCCTTCGCCACCGCGCACTTTCGCAGTGCGGTGTCGGGTGCTCTGCGGCTGGACGTCGGCGCAGAATTGGATGCGCTGTTCAAGGCGGCGAGCGGAGTGCGTTCATGATGCAAGGCTTGCTCATCGCCTTGGTGCGCGCCTACCGGCTCATGCTGAGCCCCTGCCTGGGCAGCGGCTGTCGATTCACCCCGAGTTGCTCGGCCTATGCACTCGAGGCGCTCGAGTCGCATGGTGCGCTGCGCGGCAGCTACCTGGCGGGGCGGCGCTTGCTGCGCTGCCACCCGGCGTGCCACGGTGGCAGCGACCCGGTTCCCGCATTGTTTTCGCAGCGCTCGGCGCCAGCCGTCGCTACGCCCCCATCGGCCTTCGAGACCCCTAAATGACCGAGCTTCGTCGCACTCTCTTGTGGGGCGTGTTGTTGATGTCCCTGGTTCTACTCTGGGACGGCTGGAACAAGCACAGCGGTAGACCTTCGATGTTCGGCGGCCCCCCCGGCTTGTCGGCGACGACTCCGACGCCCGCTGCTGCGCCCGGCGCCTCGGCTGGCGCAGTGCCGGCTGCGACGTCCATCGCGGCGGCCTCGGCACCAGGAGGTGCGCCGCCGGTGTCGGCCGCGCCACAGGCCACGGCAACAGCCACCGTCACGGTGGTGACCGACGTCGTGCGGGCCACGCTCGACAGCCGCGGTGGCGACTTGAGCCGGCTGGAGCTGCTGACCCAGGTCGACCAGAACGACCGCACGAAGAACGTTGTCCTGTTCGACCGCTCGGCCACACGCGTTTATGTCGCGCAGACCGGCTTGATCGGCGCGAGCGGTTTGCC
>JANONH010000018.1:0-3410 GCA_031420735.1 Methylibium sp. | reverse complement strand
TCGAGCGCGTCGACCGCGCGCAGTTGCGCGGCGTCTGCACGGTAGCCGTGGTCGGCGAGCGCCTGCTCGTAGAGCGCGCGGACGTTCGCGGCCAAGAGGCTCGGCCGCTCAGAAATTGAGTGCGCGCTTGTCGACCGCGAGTGCTGCTTCCTTGGTCGCCTCGGAGAGCGACGGGTGGGCATGGCAAATGCGCGCGATGTCCTCGCTGCTGGCGCGAAACGCCATCGCTACCACCGCTTCGGCGATCAACTCGCTGGCGCTCGGCCCGACGATGTGCACCCCCAGGATCTCATCGCTGGTCGCGTCGGCGAGAAACTTGACCATGCCCGTGGTGTCGCCCATCGCGCGCGCGCGGCCATTGGCCATGAAAGGAAAGGTGCCGACCTTGTAGGCTCGCCCGGCTTCCTTGAGTTGCTGCTCGGTGCGACCGACCCAGGCGATCTCGGGCGAGGTGTAGATGACCCAGGGCACGAGGTTGAAGTCCACATGGCCATGCTGGCCGGCAATGCGCTCGGCCACCGCCACGCCTTCGTCTTCGGCCTTGTGGGCGAGCATGGGCCCGCGCACCACGTCGCCGATCGCCCACACATTGGGCAGGTTGGTCCGGCAGTCGTCGTCCACCACGACGGCGCCGCGCTCGTCGAGTGCGAGGCCCACGGCGTCGGCGCCCAGGCCCGTCGTGTTGGGCACGCGCCCGATCGAGACGATGAGCTTGTCGGCCTCGAGCGTGCGCGACTCGCCCTTGGCATTGGCATAGGCAAGCGTCACGCCCTGCGGCGAAGTCGTCACCGCGCCAAGCTTCACGCCCAGTTCGATCTTCAGGCCCTGGCGCGTAAAGGCCTTGTGGGCTTCCTTGGCGATCTGCTCGTCGACTGCGCCGAGGAAGGTCGGCAAGGCCTCGAGCACCGTCACTTGGGCGCCGAGGCGGCGCCACACCGAACCCATCTCGACACCAATGACGCCAGCGCCGATCAGGACCAGGCGCTTGGGCACCGAGGCCATGCGCAGCGCGCCGTCGTTGCTCAGCACGCGCTCTTCGTCGAAGGCGACGCCGGGCAGAGCGCGTGGGCTCGAGCCGGTGGCGACGATCACGTGTTTGGCGAGCAGCGTGACCTCGCTCGCGCCGCTCACCTTTAGCTCGTTACCGCCTTCGCCCGCTTTGACGAAGCTGGCACGGCCGTGGAAGAAGGCGATTTTGTTTTTCTTGAACAGAAACAAGATGCCGTCGTTGTTTTGCTTCACCACGGCGTTCTTGCGGCCGAGCATTTTGCCGAGGTCCAGGCTCAGTTCACCCACGCCGATGCCGTGCGCCGCGATATGCTTGCCCGCGTCTTCGTAGTGCTCGCTCGACTGCAGCAGCGCCTTGCTCGGGATGCAGCCGACATTGGTGCAGGTGCCGCCCGGGGCCGGACCGCCCTGCTCGTTTTTCCACTCGTCGATGCAAGCGGTCGAAAAGCCGAGTTGCGCGGCGCGGATCGCGGCGATCTGGCCGCCGGGCCCGGCGCCCACGACCACCACGTCGAAGGATTGGCTGGTGCTCATGGCGGCCTCAGATGTCGAACAGCAGCCGCGCCGGGTCTTCCAGCGCTTCTTTGATGGCGACCAGGCCGAGCACGGCCTCGCGCCCGTCGATGATGCGGTGGTCGTAGCTCATGGCGAGGTAGTTCATCGGCCGCACCACCACCTGGCCGTTCTCCACCACCGCGCGGTCCTTGGTGGCGTGCACGCCAAGAATGGCCGACTGCGGCGGGTTGATGATGGGGGTGGAGAGCATCGAGCCGAACACGCCGCCGTTGCTGATGGAGAAGGTGCCGCCCATGAGTTCGTCGAGCGCGAGCTTGCCGTCGCGGGCCTTCTGGCCGTATTCGGCGATCTTCTTCTCGATGTCGGCAAAGCTCATCTGGTCGGCGTTGCGCAGCACCGGTACCACCAGGCCGCGCGGCGAGCCGACGGCGATGCCGATGTCGAAGTAGCCGTGATAGACGATGTCGCTGCCATCGACGCTGGCATTGATGACCGGGTACTTCTTCAGCGCGGCGACCGCGGCCTTCACGAAGAAACTCATGAAGCCGATCTTGACGCCGTGCTCCTTCTCGAACTTCTCCTGGAAACGCTTTCTCATCTCCATCACCGGGGCCATGTTGACCTCGTTGAAGGTGGTGAGGATGGCATTGCTCGCCTGCGACTGCAGCAGGCGCTCGGCGATGCGCGCACGCAGGCGCGACATCGGCACGCGCTGCTCGGGGCGCTCGCCGAGGTGGGTGTTCGCGCCCGGCGCTGCCACGGCCTGCAACACGCGCGGCGCCGCAGCCGGCAAGGCCGACGCTGGCGGCGCGGCCACCTTCTTCGGCGTGCTTTCCAGCGCACCGAGCACGTCGCCCTTGGTGACGCGACCGTCCTTGCCGGTGCCGGCGACCGAGCCCGTTGCCAGCTGGTTGTCGGCCATGAGCTTGGCCGCAGCCGGCATGGCGACGTCGGACTTGCTGCCAGCGGCAGCGGGTGCTGCAGGCGCGGCCGGCGCCGCCGTGGGCGCCTGGGTTGGCGCGGCCGCTGGCGCCTCGCCCGCAGCCGGTTTGGCCTTGGCATCGGGGTCGATCCGCGCGATCACTTCCTCGCTGGTGCAGCTTTCGCCGTCGTTCTTGATGATCTGCGACATCACGCCGGCCGAAGGCGCCGGCACCTCCAGCACGACCTTGTCGGTTTCGATTTCCACCAGAATCTCGTCGAGTTCGACCGACTCTCCGGGTTTCTTCTTCCACTGCAACAGCGTCGCCTCGGCGATCGACTCGGAGAGCTGGGGAACTTTGACTTCGACCATGGCCATCTTTTTTTTCTCTCGATTGCAATTCGCTGGGGGGATCGTTCGCGGTCACTTCGAAAGGACAAAGCCCTTGAGCTTGCCGTAGGCCTGGTCGAGCAAGGATTTTTGCTGCTCGAGGTGCAGGTGCGCGTAGCCCACTGCGGGCGAGGCCGAGAACGGCCGCCCGGCATAGCCGAGCTTGTGGCCTTCGCCCATGTTTTCGTGGATGTAGTGCTGCACGAAGAACCAGGCGCCCTGATTTTGCGGTTCGTCCTGGCACCACACGATCTCGGCCAGGTTCGGGTACTTCTTCAACTCGGCGGCGAAGGCCTTGTGCGGGAAGGGGTAGAGCTGCTCGACCCGCAGAATCGCCACGTCGGCGATCTTCTTTTCTTCGCGCCGCTTCACGAGGTCGTAGTAAACCTTGCCCGAACAGGCGATCACGCGCTTGACCTTGTCGGGCACGAGTTCCTCGCTGCGCTCGCCGATGACGGTGCGGAACTCGCCGCGCGTGAACTCCGAAAGCGGCGAACTGGCGTCCTTGGCGCGCAGCAGCGACTTGGGCGTCATGATGATGAGCGGCTTGCGAAACATGCGCACCTGCTGGCGG
>JANONH010000017.1:0-2526 GCA_031420735.1 Methylibium sp. | reverse complement strand
CTTCACCGAGCCCGACGACCCCACCAAGATCTGCTACCGCGAGAGCAGCTACCACGGCATGAAGCAGCATTTCTGCTCCGACGGCTGCAAAGACATCTTCGACGGCGAACCCGAGAAGTACGTGCAGGCATGGCTGCCGGTACACCAGATCTACCAAGGCAATTGTTTCCCCGAAGGCACCGACCCCACGGTGCCCGGCTTCAACCCGCTCGAAGCCGTGATGCGCTACTACCACCTCACGCCCGGCGCCGACTCGGGCGACTTCGCCACCTCGCCCGACCGCATGAACTGGGCCCGCTGGACCGGCCAGGAGCTGAGCCCGCCCGAGGTCAAGGCCGCTTGAAGCACCGCTCACCGGCCCCGTTCCGCACACGCCACAGGAGACTCGAGACATGCCCGTCGTCGCATTAAAGCCCGGCTACACCGGCGTCCTCGCCGATGCCGAAGACAAGTTCCATGGCAACCGCCTGCTCTACATCGCCTGGGACGACCACCTGCTGTTTTGTGCGCCGCTGTGCCTGCCGCTGCCGCCCAGCATGCCCTTTGGCGCCCTGGTGTCGGAGGTGCTGCCGGGTCTCTACTCGAGCCACCCCGACTTCGCCAAGATCGACTGGCCCGCGGTGCAGTGGTTCGATTCCGGCAAGCCCTGGAAGCCCGACGCCGCGAAGTCGCTGGCCGACAACGGCCTGGTGCACAAGTCGGTGATCCGTTTTCGCACGCCGGGGCTGCGCGGCATCAAGGGCTCGTCGAGCTGAGGCGGACTGAAACATGAGCGTACAAATCACCGTCGAGCCACTCGGCCAAGGCGTGCCCTCGCGCGAGGGCCAGACCGTGCTCGACGCCTGCCTGCGCGCCGGTGTCTGGCTGCCGCACGCCTGCGGCCACGGCGTGTGTGGCACCTGCAAGGTGCAGGTACTCGAAGGTGAGTACGACCATGGCGACGCTTCCAGCTTCGCCCTCATGGATTTCGAGCGCGACGAAGGCAAGATCCTCGCCTGCTGCGCCACTGCCGCAACCGACCTCGTCATCGAAGCCGAGGTCGACGAAGACCCCGATGCGCGTTACCTGCCGCTCGAGGACTTCGACGCCGTGCTCGCCGAGGCCCGCATGCTCACGCCCACCATCCGCGGCCTGTGGCTGCGCACCGAGCGCCCGGTAGCGTTCCAGCCCGGGCAGTACCTGATGCTGCAGGTGCCGGGTGCTGCGGGCGAGCGCGAGCTCGAGCGCGCCTTCTCCATCGCCAATGCGCCCGGCGAGGCGCTGATCGAACTGCATGTGCGCCGCGTGCCCGAAGGCCGCGCCACCGGCTGGCTGCACGACACGCTGCAACCCGGGCAGAGGCTGCGTTTCACGGCGCCCACCGGCCGCTTCTTCGCGCGCAAATCGGCCGCGCTGCCGATGATCTTCGTGGCCGGCGGCTCGGGCCTCTCGAGCCCCAAGTCGATGATCCTCGACCTGCTGCAAGAAGGCTGCAGCCTGCCGATCACGCTCATTCACGGCGCGCGCAACGTCGGCGAGCTGTACTACAAAGAGCTGTTCGAAGGCCTGGCCGAGCGGCACGCGAACTTCAGCTACGTGCCGGTGCTTTCGGATGCGCCGAACGAAGGCGAAGACGGTGCCTGGAGCGGCGCGCGCGGCTTTGCACACGAGGCGCTCAAGGCGCGTTTCGCCAACGACTTCCGCGGCCACAAGGCCTATCTGTGCGGCCCGCCACTCATGACCGAGGCCTGCATCGCCACCTTGATGCAAGGGCGCTTGTTCGAGCGCGACATCTACACCGAAAAGTTCTTCACCGCGGGCGACGCCAGCGCGGCGGCGCCGCGCAGCCCGCTCTTCAAGGCGCTTTGATGACGAGCCACGAGCCCGCTTCCCAAGCCGCTTCGATGGCGAGCCACGCGCCCGCTCCTGCGGTCGCGGCGAGCGCCGGCTTCGACGTCTGCGTGTTGCAAACCGGCGAAACTTTTGCCTGCAAGCCCGGCGAGACCCTGCTGCAAGGCATGGCCCGCATCGGCAAGAAGGGCATCCCGGTCGGCTGCCAAGGCGGTGGCTGCGGCGTGTGCAAGGTGGCAGTCAAGCGCGGGCGGGTGCAAAAGACCGGCGCCATGAGCCGCGCCCACGTGTCCGAGCAGGAAGAGTCGCTCGGCGTGGTGCTGGCCTGCCGGGCCTCGCCCACCGAATGCGTCGATCTCGAGGTGCTCGGCAAGATGCAAAAAAACGTCTGCGCCCCCTGGGGCCGCATCGTCGGATGAGGCGTATTTCATGAACCCTAAACAGAGGAGACGGACATGGCAGTGATGAGGATCGGACACATCAGCATTCGCGTGATGGACATGCAGGCGGCGCTCAAGCACTACGAAGGCGTGGTCGGCATGACCCGCACCCACACCGACGCGGCGGGCAATGTCTACCTGAAGTGCTGGGACGAATGGGACAAGTACTCGGTCGTGCTCACGCCCTCCGACAAGGCCGGCATGAACCACGTCGCCTACAAAGTCACCAAGGACAGCGACCTCGACGACTTGGCCG
>JANONH010000016.1:0-2297 GCA_031420735.1 Methylibium sp. | reverse complement strand
GGGGTGGGGGCCCGCGGCACCAGCGATTTGAGGCGCGTCCACAGCGGCGCCATGTGCTGCGGAGCGATGCGTTCGTAGTACGCGCTGCGGATGTTTTCGCTGGTCGTCATGTCACACCACCTTGACTTGAAGTTCACCCACGCCGTCGATGCCGCCGCGCATTGTCTGGCCGCGTTGCACGGCGCCCACGCCTTCGGGGGTGCCGGTGAAGATCAGGTCGCCGGGGCGCAGTTCGAACCAGGTCGACAGGTTGGCGATGATCTCGGGCACCGACCAGATCAGCTTGGCGATGTCGCTGCGCTGGCGGTCTTCGCCGTCGACCTGCACCCACACCGCGCCGCGCGTCGGGTGGCCGATCTTTGCTGCCGGGTGCAGCGGCCCGATCGGCGCCGATTGATCGAAGGCCTTGCCGAGTTCCCACGGCCGGCCCTTGTCGCGCAGCTTCAACTGCAGGTCGCGCCGGGTCATGTCCAGGCCCACTGCGTAGCCGAAGACGTGGTCGTTGGCGCGCGCTGCCGGGATGTCGCGGCCGGCCTTGCCGATGGCCGCGACGAGCTCGATCTCGTGGTGATATTCGGTCGTCATCGACGGGTAGGCCACCTCGCCGGTCTGGCCCGCTGGCACGACGACGATGGCGTTGTCGGGCTTGCAGAAGAAGAACGGCCGCTCGCGGTCGGGGTCGAAGCCCATCTCGCGCGCATGCGCTGCGTAGTTGCGGCCGACGCAGTAGATGCGGCGCACCGGGAAGAGGGCGTCGGCGCCGGCCACCGGAATCGTGACGCGAGGTTCGGGTTCGAAGACGTAATTCATGGGTTCTCCATTCAAAGGGTTGGGGTCGTCGTCACGCAACCAGGCAGGTCTCGACCCGCCAGCCGTACAGCCATTCGAGCGCATCGTAAAAGCGCTCGGGGGTGCGGCCTTTCCAGAGATCGTTGCGCACCAGGCGCTCGACGCCTTTGGCGTGGAAGATACGCCCCATCTCGCGCGCCGACAGCACGATGCGCGCGGTGCGGGCCACGCGCGAGTGCTGGTACAGCGCGTAGGCCTTGGCGAAGTCGTTGTCACGCACTCGCAGCGCCTCGCCCAGCGTGACGGCGTCTTCCATCGCCATGCAGGCGCCCTGGGCCAGGTATTGCAGTGTCGGGTGCGCCGCGTCACCCAGCAGCGTGACGCGGCCGTAGTTCCACTGCGCGATCGGCTCGCGGTCGGCGGTGGCCCAGCGCTTCCAGTCCTTGGGCAGATCGATCAGCGCGCGGGCCCGCGGGCAGATGCCGTCGAAGTAGCTTTGCACTTCGGTGCGGCTGCCTTCGCGCACGCTCCACTGTTCGGGGTCGCGGCTGTGGAAGGTGACGACCACGTTGTACTGTTCGCCGCCGCGCAGCGGGTAGTGCACCAGGTGGCAGTTCGGGCCGACCCAGATGCTGGCGGCGTTCCACTGCAAGTCCTGCGGGAAGTCTTTCTTATCGACGACTGCGCGATAGACCACATGGCCCGAGACGCGGGCCTCGTCGCCTACGAATTGCTGGCGCACGGCCGATTTCACGCCGTCGGCACCGATCAGGGCCTGGCCGCGGTGCTGCCTGCCCTGGGTATCGAAGACGGTAACGCCGGCCTCGTCCTGCTCGATCCTTTGCACCTGGGTCGAAGTGGCGATCTCGATCCGCCCGGTGGCCTGCGCGCCTTCGAGCAAGGCGGCGTGCACGTCGGCGCGGTGGATCACGGCGTAGGGGTTGCCGAAGCGTTGGCGGAACGCTGCGCCAGTGGGGATGCGCCCGACCAGGCTTTCGTCGAGCGCGTCGTGCATCACCATCTCGTCGGTATAGACGGCACGCGAACGGGCGATCTCGCCGATGCCCAGCGCGTCGAAGGCGGCAAAGCCGTTCGGGCCGAGCTGGATGCCGGCGCCGATTTCGCCAAGCTGCGCCGCCTGTTCGAGCACCTTGACGGCAAAGCCGCGCCGCACCAGGGCCAGCGCCGCCGCGATGCCGCCGATGCCGCCGCCGGCCACCAGCACCGGTTTGGAACTCGAAGTCATGGCCATTGGCGTTCTCTCGATGTTGCACGCTGATAATCAGTATGCTTATGATAAGTGTAGTGATAGCATGGTGTCAACGGTCCCCGCATAAACCCTGAGCGCAATGCCCACCATGAGACGATCGCCAGCCACCAGCATCGACCTGCAGACCCTGCCCGGGCACTTCATCCGCCGCCTGCAGCAGATCGCGGTGGCGATCTTTTTGCATGAAACCCAGGCCCAGGGCGTGACCCCCGTGCAGTACGCCACCCTGCAAAGCGTG
>JANONH010000015.1:0-21010 GCA_031420735.1 Methylibium sp. | reverse complement strand
CGCTGGTGACGCTGGCGATGCTGAGCAGGGCGCTGTCGACGTCGGTGTCGTTGCCCAGCAGTTGCGCTGCGGTGTAGGTGACGGGGCTGTCTTCGGTCGCCAGCAGGCTGTCGGCAACGGCGACGGGGGCGTCGTTGACGGCGGCCACCGTCACGGTGACCGTGGCGGTGTTGGACGTGAGGCTGCCGTCGGTTGTGGTGTAGCTGAAGTCGGCGGCGCCGTTGAAGTTGGCGTTGGGGGTGAAGGTGACGGTGCCGTTGGCGTTGAGGACGGCCGTGCCGCCCGCGCCGCTGGTGACGCTGGCGATGCTGAGCAGGGCGCTGTCGACGTCGGTGTCGTTGCCGATGAGCTGGGCAGCGGTGTAGGTGACGGGGGTGTCTTCCGTGGCCAGCAGGCTGTCCGCAACTGCAACCGGCGCGTCGTTGACGGCCGCGACAGTGATCGTGGTACCGGCGCTGACCGCCACCGTGCCGTCGGAGACGGAGTAGCCGAAGGACGTCGTGGTGCTCGCCGACAGGTCCGCCGGAGCGACGAATCGCAAACCCGCAAGCTCTGTGCCGGTGAGCACTTGCCCGCTGGCAACGGCCGTACCGTTGGCCAGCGTGACAACTCCCACCGTGGGCAAGCCGGTCACCGTGATCGTGAGCGCATCGCCGTCGATGTCGCTCGGTGCCGCAAGCCCGAGCGGCGTGTCGCTCGACCCCTCCGCCACCGAGAGCGCCGAACTGGCCGGCAGCGGTGCGTCGTTGACCGCGCCGATCGTGATCGTGAGTCGCGCCGGCTGCGACACCGCACCTGCATCGTCGGTTGCGGTGAACGATAGATTCGCCGTGCCGCTCCATCCAGCAGGTGCCACGAACAGCAGCGCTGCAGCCTGCGCCGCGGTGAGGAACTGACCCGCAAGCACCTGCGTCGCGCCGTCTGCCAAGAACAAGCTGCAGCCAGCGGGCAACAAGGAGATGGTGTAGCCGGCCATGGTGCCGTCGACATCGTTGCCGGCAAGACCGATGGCCAGCATCTGGTCTTCGCTACCGCTGGCCGACGCGGCCTGCGCCAGCGGCGCATCGTTGACATCCACGACCACGACCGTCGCCGTGGCCGGCGCCGACGCCACGCCCGCGACGTCGATGACGATGAAGACGATGTCGACCGTGCCGTGGAAGTTGGCAGTGGGCACGAACACGAGCGCAGCCGCCTCGGCGGCGCTCAGCACACTGCCGGCCACGACCGGCGTCACGCCGTCGGCGAGGAACAGAATGCCTTGCTCGGCTGTCGGCAAGCGCAGCACGGTGACGGGCAGCGTGGGGCCGCCGCCGGCACCGCTGCCGGAGAGGTTGACCGCGATCGCGCCGGCGTCCTCGGCGCCCGACACGGCGCTGGGTCGCGCACGCGGCGCACCCTCGTTATTGGGCGCGTCGGGCGCACGCGCTACGAGCACCTCGCCGCCATGCGAGCCGTCCTCCAGAACGCGCGCAGCCACCGTCGGCGATGGCACCTCGATACCCAAGGTACCGGCGCCGATGCTCTCGGCCACCCGGTCGACGCGCAAGGCCGGCGCCACTTCGCCGCCGCTGCCGGCGGTCGCGCCCGCCGCCGTGGCGGCCGCGGGGTCGCCCTGTTCAAGTTGTGCGATGACACGGTCGATCGTCTCGTCGGCCGCCAGGGCGAGCTTTGCGCGTGCGCCGGTGGGTGTCTCTGCGATCCACTGGCCCTGCCCGGAAAGCTTGGCCAGGCCGTGCTCGTCGCGAATCTCGACGATGCCGTCTTGCCCCGTGAGGATCACGTCGTGCGGGCGCACCGTGTCGCCCACAGCCAAGACGCGCGTGCGCCCGCTGGCGAGCTTCAGGTGGGCGCTGCCCCAGATCGATGTGACCTTGCCGAGAATGACGGTAGAGATGACAGGCACGGGTGATGCTCCAAGAAACAGCCGACGAAAGGCTGCTCGAGGAGGATACGGGGGCCAATGTGCTGAAGCCGCGTTGCCCCGCTCACACAAAAGGCGCAAACGTGACCACCGCCACGCGATCTACCCTATTTTCGACAAGGACCCGTCAGCCGTTAACGCTCCGAAAGAGCGTAGGCCTTGCCCTTGAGCACCGGCTTGACCAAGTAAGAAAGCACCGTCTTCTTGCCGGTTAGCACGTCCACCTCGGCCGTCATGCCGGGAATGATGGGCAGCTTTTCGCCCAGTTGCGACTTCAGGGTGCGCACCCGCACCACGTAGAAGGCATTGCCCTTGTCGTCGATCACGGTGTCGGGGCTGATGTTCTCCACCACGGCCTCGAGGCCGCCGTAGATGGAAAAGTCGTAGGCGGTGAACTTGACCGTGGCGCTTTGCCCGGGGTGAATGAACGCGATGTCCTTGGGCTGCACGCGCGCTTCGAGCACGAGCGCGTCGTCCAGCGGCACCACCTCGACGATGTCGCGCCCCGGTTGCACCACGCCGCCCACCGTGTTGGCCATGAGCCGCTGCACGCGCCCGCGCACCGGGGAGAGCACGCGCGCTTTGTCGACCTTGTCGGTGAGTGCGATCCGGCCCTCGCCGAGCGCGTTGATCTTGGCCAGCACGTCCGAGAGCTCCTTGCGCGCATCGTTGCGAAACGCCTGCTCGGTCTCGACGATCTTGCGTTGCGCCTCGCCGATGGCCGCCTGCACGCGCGCGATCTGCGCGCCCGCCTGCTCCACGTCGCCGCGGTACTTGGTCATGTCGCGCTCCAGGCGCAGGATGTCCACTTCCGAGACGGCGCCGGTGGCCAACAAAGGCCGGGTCTTGGCGAGCTCTTGCTGCGCCAGGTCCATGCCGCGCTCGGCCGCGCTGCGCCGCGCGCGCATCTCGTTCGCTTCCTGCTCGCGCTGCGCCAACTGCTGGCGCGCAATGGAGAGCAGCGTGTTCAGCTCCGTCTGGCGCGACTCGAACATGCGTCGCTCTTCTTCGACGATCTTGCGCTGCTCGGCGTCGTCGCCAGGAGGCGGCAGCTTGAAAGCGCTGCCTTCGGCCAGGGCACGCAGCCGGCTCTCGCGCGCCACCAGTGCGAAGCTTTGCGCGGCGTTTTCGCGCACGCCCGACGTCGCCCGGGTCTCGTCGATGCGCAGCAGCAACTGACCCGCTTCCACCACCTGCCCTTCCCTCACCAGGATTTCAGACACCACGCCGCCGTCGAGCGACTGAATTACCTGCAACTGGCGCGACGAAATCACCTTGCCGTCGCCGCGCGTGAGCTCGTCCACCTTGGCCAACGCCGCCCACACCAGCAACAAGGCGACCACCACGAGCGCCGTGTAGACGATCCAGCGCGCGCGCTGGCTGCGCTGGCTCGCCAGCACCGACTCGGCTTCGAACTGGAAGCCCCGGTCGCCGGGGTCGACAGGCAGGCTCATCTCGGCACCTTTTGGGCGGCCGTGCGGCGGCTCATTGGGGCACCCTTCGCGCTACGCGCTGTCCCGCCGAGCGGGATCGAGCCCGCCTTCGGGCGGCCGTGCGGCGGCTCATGCCGCCCTCCCGATACGCCCGGCCGCCAGCGCCTGCAAGATCTGTTCGCGCGGGCCGTCGGCCATGACCTTGCCCTGGTCGATGACGATCACGCGTGTGGCCAGCGGCAACAAGGAGGTGCGGTGCGTGACGAGGATCATGGTCTTGCCGCGCGCGAACTCGGCGAGTTGCGCGGTCACGTGCGCCTCGGTGGTGAAGTCCATGGCGCTGGTGGGCTCGTCGAGCAGCAGGATGGGGGCGTTGTGCAGCACGGCGCGCGCGATGCCCACGCCCTGGCGTTGGCCGCCCGAGAGTGACTCGCCACGTTCGCCCACGGCCATGTCGAAGCCGCGCGGGTGGCGGTTGACGAACTCTTCGAGGCCCGCAATCGACGCCGCGTCCACGATGGCCGCGTCGGCGGCGTGCGGCAGGCCGAAGGCGATGTTCTCGCGCAGCGAACCGAAGAACAGCGTCGTGTCCTGCGACACGTAGCCGGCATTGCGGCGCACGTCGGCCGGGTCGAGCTGGCGCAGGTCGATGCCGTCGATCAGCACTGCGCCCTCGCTCGGGCGGTAAAGCCCCAGCATGAGCCGCTCGATGGTGCTCTTGCCCGAGCCCACCTTGCCGATCAGCGCGACGCGCTCACCCGCCGTGATCTTGAAGCTCACGCCGTCGAGCGCAAGATCCTGCCGCCCGGGGTAGGCAAAGCGCACGTTGCGAAACTCGATGTCGCCGCGCAGCTCGGGGCGGTGAATGAAGGCCGCGCCGTCGGGCCGCTCGACCGGCTGCGCCATGATCTTGTCCAGCGACTCGAGCGCCGTGCGCGCACCCTGGTACTGCATCAAGAGGCCCACGATCTGCCCGGCAGGCGCCAGCGCGCGGCCGCTCAGCATGGTGGCTGCAATCAGTGCACCCATCGTGAGTTCGCGCTCGCCGATCAGCAGCACCCCGATCGCGACGATCGCCACACTCACCAACTGCGAGAGCCAGTTGGTGGCACTCAGGGCTCCGCTCGAGAGGCCGCGCATGCGCACCGAGAGCCCCGCGAGGTAGGCGTTGGTGCGCTCCCAGCGCGCCTGGATCACGCTCTCCGCCCCCTGCGCCTTCAGGGTCTCGATGCCGGTCAGGCTTTCGATCAAGGTCGCGTTGCGCAAAGCGGCCGCCTGCCATGTGGACTGCGAAAGTTCGTGCAGGCGCCGCTGCAGCACATAGCCCACGACCAAGATCACCACGAAGGCCAGCACCACCGGCAGCGCGAGCCACGGCGAAAGCCAGGCCATGACGGCAATGAAGACGATCGCAAAGGGAAGGTCGATGAGCGCCGTGACCGTGGAGGAGGCGATGAAGTCGCGCACCTGCTCGAAGCCGCGCAGGTTGGCCGCAAAAGAGCCCACCGCCGCCGGCCGGTTGGCCAGTTCCATGCCGAGCACGCGCTCCATCAGCGTGGCGGAAATGCGCACGTCCACGCGCGCGCTCGCCTCGTCGACGAAATGGCTGCGCAGGCTGCGCATGAGCAGGTCGGCGCTGATCACCAGAACCACACCGATCGCCAGCGCCCAGAGGGTTTCCATCGCCAAATTGGGCACCACGCGGTCGTACACGTTCATGGAAAAGAACGGGAAAGCGATGGCGAACAGGTTGATGAGCAAGGCCGCCCAGAGCACGTCGTGGTAGACCTTGCGCTGCGAAAGCAGCGCGCCCCAAAACCAATGCCCCGCAGCGGTCGGCCTGACTTGCGGCGTGCGCTCGTCGAAGCGCAGCTCGGGCCGCACGAACAGCGTCACGCCGATGTAGCGTTGGCGCAAGTCGGCCTCGCTCAACACGACCGCGCCCGAGCCCGTCTCCGGCAGCAGCACGTCCCAGGCACCGTCGGCGCGGCGGCCCACGAGCACGCAGGCGCGCTCGCCCTCGAGCACAGCGATGGCGGGCAAGGCAGCCGCGTCGATGTCGGCCAACGGCAAGCGCTGCAGACGCGATGACATGCCCGCGCGCGCCGCGGCCCGCTCTGCCAGGGCGAGATTTAGCCGCCCCGCCACGAGTGGCAGGCCAGCGGCGAGCGAAGCGCGCGATGCCCCAACGCCGTGCACGCGGCAAATCTGCAATAGGCAATCGAGCAGCGGGTCGGCGCTGATGAGATCTTCACGCAGACGGCTGGCGGACTGGGGAACCGTCGCGGCCACGGGCGGCTGGGCAGCGTTCGGGGCCGTCTTGAGGGTCGCCTGGGGCATGGGCATGTGGGTGTGCGTAGCGAGAGACCTGCTGCGCTCGGGGCCGAGCTGAGCAGTGCCGCACTGTGCACCACCAGGACACGGAAGTGAACGCCCGCGCGCTTTGGAGCGGCACACCCACCGCAAAAAGCACGCAATCGCCGCCCAATCCGCGTTCGTCGCGCAGCATGGCGACGAAAAACGGCGCGGCGCAAGCCGAAAAGGCTCACTCCGCCAACGCAATAGACCTTGATCGAAGCGCGGTCAATTGCCGCCGCGCGAGAAGCCTTGGCCGGCTTATTCGAGCCGTCTGCGGCTGAGCAGCAAGCCGATCAAACCGACGCTCAGCAGAGCCAACACCCGCGGCTCGGAGATCGGTAAAGCCGACACGGCGCTGTCCGCGCGTTCCGGCGCCACCGCCTGTGCGCGGTCGGCCGCGGCACCCGCCGGTGCGAGGGCGCCCACCGACTCGAGGCGATACACGCCCGGCCCCGAGGTCGCGGCAGCCAGCGAGACATCCGAACCCAACTGAAGGGCAGAGAGCCGCACCCCCTGAGCCGCCAATGCCTGCGCACCGAGACGAACATTTGCGCCATCGGACCGTCGATTCGGGCTGCCCAAGGCGACCAGACCGTTGCCCGAACCATTGCTCAGGGCAATTAAAGTCGCGGAATCGAACTCGGACTCGAATTTGAGCCCCGCCTGCAGTTCGGCGGTGCTGGCGATCT
Organism: Methylibium sp.; assembly: GCA_031420735.1. Lineage (GTDB taxonomy): Bacteria > Pseudomonadota > Gammaproteobacteria > Burkholderiales > Burkholderiaceae_C > Methylibium. Next base: position 14,606 of record JANONH010000015.1, on the reverse strand, counting down.
TCGCTTGCGCCGCCCCCGCCGCCAGCAAGCAGGCGAGCAGGGCCGACCGCACATACCAGCGGCGATCCGAAAAGTGGGCTGAGATCATGGAATGTCCTTGAGGGCTTTGGCGCGTGTGGCGCTGCATGCCTCTTTCCAGCAAGCCCCAAGCCTAAAGCCGCGCTGCCGCGGGCCCACCCCCGAAGTCGGGGGTGAGGGTGGCCGCCACGAGCGCGGCCACTGGCGGTTTAGCCGTGTTCCGGTGGCGACAGCGCCGGCAGCCGAAGGCCCCGACGCAAGGCCGGCGGCTCGACTTCCGCGATGTCCTCGACTTGTCCGATCCAGGGCGCTTTGCGCGGCAACACCGTTTTGGACAACCACTCTTCCAGTTCTTCGGGCGGCAGCGCCCGACTGAAGAGAAAACCTTGCATGGTGCTGCAGCCCAGGCGGTAAAGCACTTCCATCTGCCGCAGGTTTTCCACCCCTTCGGCAATCACGCGAATGCCCAGCGAACGCGCCAGCGCGATGATGGCCGTGACCACGGCCGAGCTTTGCGGCGTGACGCCCAGGTCGCGCACGAAACTGCGGTCGATCTTGAGTTCGGAGATGGGCAGCGTGGTGAGGTAGGCAAGCGACGAGTAGCCGGTACCAAAGTCGTCGATGGAGATTTCAACGCCGATCTCGTTAAGGCGGTGCAGCGCCGGAATAACGTTCTGCAGATCTTTCATGAGGCCCGTCTCGGTAATTTCGAGCTCGATGCAGCGGTGCGAGACGCCGTTGTGGGCGGCTGCCTGCTCGATGTGCGCCACGAGATCGGTGCGCTCGAAAAGCCGGCTCGGCAGATTGACGGCGATCTTGGTCTGCAGGCCGTGACCGTCCTGCCAGGCGCGCGCCTGTCGCATGGCCTCGCGGATCGCCCATTCGCTCATTGGAACGATCAGGCCGTTTTCCTCGGCCAGCGGAATGAAATCCCCCGGAGCGACCAATTGGTCGCCGCGCTTCCAGCGCATGAGCGCCTCGCAGCCGATCATGCGCGCCGTGCGCACGTCGATCTTGGGCTGGTAATGCAGCACCAGTTCCTCGCGCTCGATCGCCTTGTGCAGCGCGCTCTCGAGGGCCAACTTTTCGCGCCCCTTGCCGACGAGCTGCGGGCGGTAGAGCGAGGAGGCGTTGCGCCCGGCGGCCTTGGCCGCATACATGGCGATGTCGGCGTTGCGCAGGACGTCGACAACCGAATCGCCGTCGCGCGGGAACAGCGCGATGCCCACGCTGGCGGTGACGAAGCATTCCTGGCCGGCCACGAAAATCGGCTCGCGCATCACTTCCAGGACGCGCAGCGCCACGCGCTCGGCGTCCTGGTCGGCCGACACCTCGGGCAAGAGCGCGACGAATTCGTCGCCACCCAGCCGGCCCACGGCTTCGAGCGAGCGGTGGGTGCGCGCGCCCGCGCCGATGGCCAGCGGTTCGCTCGGGTGATCGATCACTTGGTCGGAGTGGCGAACGCAGGAGCGCAGGCGCCGCGAGACCTCGACGAGGAGTTCGTCGCCGGCACCGTGGCCGAGGGTGTCGTTGATGATCTTGAAGCGGTCGAGGTCGATCAACAACAGGCCCACTTGGTGGTTCATGCGCCGCGCCTGCTCCATCGCGCGCTCGGCCCGCCAGATCAACTGGCGGCGGTTGGGTAAACCGGTCAGGGCGTCGAAGTTGGCGAGGTGGCGAATTTTGTCTTCGGCGGTGCGCCGGTCGGTGACGTCTTGCACGATGCCGGTGTAGCCCGCGAGGCTTCCCTGTTCGGTGAACTCCGGTTCCGCCTCGACGTGCACGATGCGCGCGCGCCCGTCGATGAGGTTGACCCTGAAGTCGGCCGCCAGCACCGTGTTGCGCTTGCGCGCTTCGCGCAGCAGGCCGATGAAGCCGCGCCGGTCGTCCCTGGGCAACATGCGCGCGGCGCCGCGCAGGCTCAGCGAGTCGCCCGCGGCAAGGCCGAACACGCGCAGCCCCTCGGGCGAAAGCACCAGCCGGTTGCGCTCGCGCCACCAATCGAAGCTGCCCATGCGGGCCAGCGCCTGCGCCCGCGCCAGCTTGTGCTTGCTGCGCTCGAGCTCGATGCGCGTGCGCGAGGAGCGCAGCAGATAGCGCAGCCTCCCGGCCAGCAGGCTCCATTGGCTGGACTTCACGAAAAAGTCGGTGGCGCCAGCGTCGTAGGCGCGCGTGATGGAGGCGTCGTCGTCCAGGCCGGTGAGCATGAGCACCGGCATCGACTCGAACCCCGGCAAGGCGCGCAGCAGGCGGCAGGCCGCAAAGCCGTCCATGCCCGGCATCAGCGCGTCGAGCACGACCACGTCGGGCGACCACTCGGTGAGCAGGCGCAGGGCGCGCTCGCCGCTGGCCGCCTCGGTGATGGCGAAACCGCGGTCGCGCAGCGCGACGGAGGTGAGCAACAGATTGACTTCATCGTCGTCGACGAGGAGCACCTTGGGGCTCTCGAGCGCGTCGTCGGGGCTGGCATCGGTGCTCGAGGATCTCATGGCGGGGGCTTCAAGCACTCTTCAGGCGGTGCGAGGCACGAGCGCGGCGAGTGCCTCGCTCGCGCTTGCGATCAAGGCGTGCAGGCGCGCGACGCGCGCATCCAGCCCGCTCATCCGATCGGCATGGATCATCGCTTCGACCTCCGCACACAGGGCCGAGAGTTCGAGCGCGCCGATGCTCGCCGAAGACGACTTCAGCGTGTGGGCCACGTGCCGCACACCGGCCAGGTCGCCCGCGGCCAGGGCCGCGTCGAGTTGCGGCAGCAGCCGCGCGGTCGACTTGGCGAAGGCGTCGACTACACGCTCGAGCAGCCGATTCTTGCCGCTCGGGTCGAGCTCAGAAAGGCGCCCGAGCGCCTCGGCGTCGAGCACCGGCCCTGCCGGCGGCAGGGCCGCCGGCCCGTGCACGGGTGGCAAAACGGCGTGGGCGGCGGCCCGAAGTTCGGGTGGGGGAAGTTGTTGCGACAGCATGGCGAGGAGCTGATTCTGCCGAAACGGCTTGGAGAGGTAGTCGTCGAAGCCGAGTGCGAGCAGTCGCAGGCCCTCTTCGCCCTGGGCGTTGGCCGTCACGGCCACCACTGGCGTGCCCGGCGGCGTGACGAATGCAAAGCTTTCGCCCGGCCCGCGGCGCAAGTGTGCGAGCGCCTCGGCACCGTCCATGCCGGGCATCTGGAGGTCCATCATGACGAGGTCGAAGCGCTCCTCGCAGAGCGCGCGCAAGCCCTTGAGCGCCGTCGCCGCCAGGTGCACGCTGCAGCCGGCTTGGTGCAGCATCTGGGCGATGACTTCCTGGTTCACCGGGTTGTCCTCCACCACCAGAATGCGCGCGCCGTTTGCAAAGGCGTGGTCGGGGGTGTTGGCGGTTTCGGCGCCGGGGAGCCCTGCCAGCGCAAGTCGTGGCCGGCCGACGCCCTCGCCTTGCCTGCCGCCGAGCGCGGCGGCGGGCAGGAACGCGAGCCGCACCACGAAACGCGAGCCCGCGCCCGGTCGGCTCTCGACCTCGACCGTGCCGCCCATGAGCTCGACCAGCTGGTGCGCAATGGCCAGGCCGAGCCCGGTGCCGCCGTAACGCCGCCCCATGCCACTGGAGGCTTGGCTGAACGCAGAGAAAAGCTGCGGCAGCGCGTCGGCCTCGATACCGATGCCGCTGTCGCTCACCGACAGCTCCAGCCACACCACGGCGGCCGGGCTTGGCGCCGGTACGTTGCCGCCGGCCGCCGCCGCCGCGCGCGCCGCGGCGGCATCGAGTGCGCGCAGTTCAACGAGCACTTCGCCCTGCTCGGTGAACTTGATGGCATTGGCCACCAGGTGGGTGAGCACTTGGCGCAGCCGCAGCGCGTCGCCGTGCAGCGCACCCGGCAAGCCCGGGTGTTCGCGAAAAGCCAGCACGAGGCTTTTTTCGCGGGCCCGCGGCTCGAGCGATGCCATCACGCCTTCGATCAGCCCACGAGGCGAGAACTCGCCCGCGTCCAGGTCCAGCTTGCCGGCTTCGATCGAGGAGAAGTCGAGGATGTCGTTGATGATGTCGAGCAAGCCCTCGCCGCTGTGGTAGGCCGCTTGCGCAAAGCGGCGCTGGCGCTCGTCAAGCTCGGTGCCGAGCAGCAGCTCGGTCATGCCGAGCACGCCATTCATGGGCGTGCGGATCTCGTGGCTCATGGTGGCGAGGAACTGGCTCTTGGCCTGACTTGCCGTTTCGGCCCGCAGGGCCTGCGCCTGGGCTTCGCTCGTGGCACGCTGCAAATCGCGCGCGCCGGCTTCGATTTCGCCGCGATGCTGGCGCAGCCTGGCGGTCATGTCGTTAAAGGCGAGGGCCAGGCGGCCCAGTTCGTCGCCCGACGCGACCTCGACCGGCGTCGTGAAGTCTTCGCTGGCCACCCGCAGTGCGCCCGCGCGCAGTGCGGCAACCTGCGCGTTGATCTGGCGCATGAGGATGTTGGCCACGGCCACGCCCACCCACAGACTGGCCGCGCTTGCGAACAGCATCAAGCCGAACAGCAACTGCGTGATCCAGCGGCTGGCCGCGCCGAGCGTGGCGCTGAATTCGTCGTTGAGCGGGAGCACGCTGCGGCGTACCTCTTCGATGCCCCGGGCGAGTGCGGCGATCCGCTCGGCATCGGCCGGGCCTTCGATTTCGGTGCGCAGGCTCGCCGCGAGCAGACGCATCTCTTCGACCCGGCCGTCGGCATCGCTCCAGTGCTCGATCACGCGCGCGAGGTAGTCGACGTTGCGAAAGGTGCGGAACAACCAGACGAGGTTGTCGATGTCCTCGGGATGGTTAAGTCCGGCCAGGAAACCCGCCCGAACGACCGCCAGGTCGGGCTGCGGCTTGTCGAGCTCGATGCGGGCGAGTCGATCGCCGAGTGTGACGGCCAGGCTGCGTTCGTAGGCGCGGTAGTCCTCGATCGAACGGCTCTTGATGTAGCGCTCGAGCTGATACACGCCGTCGCGATGGGCCTTGGACCAGTGGCCCTCGCCGGCGACGTAGGCGCGCACCGCGGAATGGACGTCCGAGCTCAGCTTGGCAAACGCCGCCAGCAGCACCACCACCCCGACGAACACCAGCACCATCAAAAGCAGCTTGCGCGCCACCGGCAGGTCGCGCAGGCGCCGACCGATCGGGCCGAAACGGGCGGCCTGGGCCTTTGCAGCGGTCGCTTGCGCCGCCGTCATCGGGGCAGCACCCGTGGCGCCAAAGAGGGCGGGCGCATGAGCAGCCTGCAGTCGAGCCGCGACACCTTGGCCAAGGCCCGCAGCAAGGCGCGCTCGACGTCGGCGCGCGAGGCGACGCCGTCGAGCGCGGCGCCGAGCACCCGGGGGAAGACGGCCAAGCGGGGGGCGACGACCGCGCGGTGGCGGTCGATCACCGGCGAATGGCTCAGCCCCACTTGACCGAGCAGGCTCTGATTCAAGAACACCTTTGCGTCAACGAGCCCGGGCGAAAAGACCAGGGCAGGAACGCAGCATTTGACCAGACCACGCCCCCCGGCATTGGGCGTCGTTCGCCGGCAAGAGCCGCCGTGCCGGCGCCTTCAGTCCGCACGCCGGGCGCTCAGAGCTTGGCGCAGCCCGCGTAGACGTCGAGCGCTGGCCGGTACACGCTCGTGCGCACGTCGATCAGGCCCAGCACCGAGTGAAAATAGTTGTCGTGCGAGAGCCGCGTGTCGATCGAGCCTTGCAAGCATTCGGCGGTCACGCCGCGCCGGTCGCTGAAGCCAGGCGAGAGCCAGGTGATCCAGGGCACGCGCTTTTGCACTTCGGGGGCGATGGCGTAGGGCAGGCCGTGCAGGTAGAGCCTGTTCTCGCCCAGCGACTCGCCGTGGTCGGAGACGTAAAGCAGCGCCGCGTCGGCACGGTCTTGCTGTGCCTCGAGCCAGCGCACGGTGGCAGCCAGGAAGTGGTCGGTATAGACAATGGTGTTGTCGTAGGCGTTGACGACTTGTTCGGTGCTGCAGTCCTGCAGCGAATGGCTGGCGCACTCGGGCGTGAAGCGCTTGAAGGCCGCGGGCGAGCGCTTGTAGTAGGCCGGCCCGTGGCTGCCCATCTGGTGCATCACGACCACCACGCCGCGCGCCCGGCGCTCGGCCGGGAGCGCGGCAATGCGCTCCTCGAGGCCCTGCAGCATGAAAGCGTCGAAGCATTCACCGGCGTTGCACAGTGCGGCATCCGGCGCATCGGCCGTGCGCGCCGAAAACACGCGGTCGCAGACCCCCTTGCAGCCGGCCTGGTTGTCCAGCCAGAGCACGGCCAACCCGGCGCGCTGCAGCACGTCGAGCAGGTCTTCGTAATTGCCTTCGCGCCGGTCGAACTCGTCGCGCGGCAAGTGAGAGAACATGCATGGCAAGGACGCGGCCGTGCTGGTGCCACAGGCCCAAGCATTGCGAAAGCTGGTGACGCCCAGGGCTTGCAGTTCCGGCGTGGTGGCGCGGCCGTAGCCGTTGATGGCGAAGTTGGCGCTGCGGGCGGTTTCGCCCAGCACCAGCACGAGCAGGGGGGCGCGCCGCTGCGCGGCGTGGCTCGCGCCGAGCGTGGCGTCCTCACCAATCGGCTGCAGCCGCGATGGGCCACGCTTGAAGGGCGCTGCGGCCGTGTGGCCGAGCGCATAGATCGAATTGAGCGGGTTGATCAGGTAGCGCAGCTGCTTGTGGTTGCGCGTGGTCGACGAAAGGCCCTGGAAGATCGCCAGGGTGCTGGCCACAAGCAACAGCAGGGAGCATGCGCAAAGCGCCGCGTTGTGCGCCAGTTGGCGCGGCCAGGTGGCAGGGCGCAAGGGCCAGCGCCACACCGCCAGCGCCGGCAGCATGCCCAACAGCAGCACGGTGGCGCCAAAGCGCAAGGTGAGCAGGTCGGCCGCCTCGCGCGGGTCGGTCTGCAGCACATTGACCATCATGCCGGGGTCGATCACCACGCCGAAGGCCAGCATGAAATGCGTGCCGGCGGCGGAAGCGAACAGCATGAACAAGACGGCGGGCTTGAGCGTGAAGCGCCACGCGAGCGCTCCGAGCAGCAGCGCGAGCACGGCGGCGATGGCCAATGCCAGGCCGCCTGCGAAAGCCAGGCCGCGCGTACCGTCGAGCACGCCGAGTCGGTCCAGTGCCAGCCACAGCGGCACATTGCCCAGGGTCGCCAGCCAGACGCTTGCTGCGACCACCAAGCCGAGCGGCCGCCTGAAGAGGCCGACGAGCCGCTGCCCGCGGAAGGCAGCGCGGTGCGGTGCCAGGGCCGGGGCCGGGGCGTCGCGCGCGCTGGGGTAGGTGAGGGGTCGCATGTTCAGTGGGTTCCGAGCGGCACCAGCACCTGGCGGCGACGCCGTGCGTTGGCCCAGAGCGTGTCGAGCCCCCAGGCCGTGAGCCAGCACAGCCAGCCGGTCCACAAGGTGTGGCTCATGAAATGCGCGCCGCGCACCTGCTGGACCGCGCCGAGCAACAAGCCGGCGCCGAGCGCCATGGCCAGCCAGTAGCGGGCCGCACGCGGCGCACTGCGTCGCAAGGCGAAGTAGCCGCCAACGAAAGCGAAGCCGGTCGAAGCATGGCCGGCAGGGAAGCAGCGGCCGCTGCCGCCGTCGGCCTCGCCCCAGCGCCAATGCGACACGTAGTGCGCCTTGCCACCGAACTCTGCGAGCTCCCACGGACAACTGGTCGCGCTGTAACTCTTGAGGAGCGCGACCACGCTGGCCGCGAACAGGGCCGTGAAGGCCAGTTGCAGGCGCTCGTCGGGGCGAATGCGCCGCAGCCAACCCGCAGGCCACCAGATCGCCAGGCACAGCCACAGGACCAGCGCCCAGGAAACGAAGCGGGCGCCCTGGTGCAGGACGCGGCTGAAGAGCCAGTGCTCGCGCAAGGCAAAACCGTTGGCGCCGCCGAAGCCGTGCCCGAGCGCGAGGTCCAGGCCCAAGCCGTCCCAGGCCAGCAGGCCCGCCAACGCCAAAAGCGTGGCCGTCGCCAGGCCGGTCGTGCGCGTTCTCGGGTGTGCCGTCATGGGCCGCGAGCGTGACCATGCGCACTTAAGGACAACTTAAACGCCTGCCGCACAATCGACAAATGCGTGTGCTTGTCGTGGAAGACGATGCTGGAATTGCCAAGGGCCTGACGAGCCACTTGCAGCAACTCGGCCATGTCGTGGACGTCGCGGGCGGCGTGCAGTCGGCCTGGTCGGCCCTGTGCAGCGAGCCTTTCGACCTGGTCCTGCTCGACCTCGGCCTGCCCGACGGCGACGGCAGCGAGGTGCTGCAGCGCCTGCGCGACGCACCGAGCAGCGCCGCGAGCGACCCCGACACGCCGGTGCTCATCATGACCGCACGCGACGGCATCGACGCGCGCATCGCCGGCCTGGACCTGGGTGCCGACGACTACGTCACCAAACCCTTCGACCCCGGCGAACTGGCTGCGCGCATGCGCGCCCTGAGGCGCCGGTCTTCCGGGCGTGCCCGCGCCCTGATCCGCGCAGGCGAACTGAGCATCGACCCCGCCACGCACGTGGTGCAGCGATGCGGGCTGACCGTCGAGCTGTCGGCGCGCGAGTTCGCGCTGCTGCTGGCGCTGGCGGAGGTGCGCCCGCGGGTGCTGTCGCGCCTGCAGCTCGAGGCGCGGCTCTACGACTGGGCGCGCATCGTCGACAGCAACGCCATCGAAGTGCACATCCACCACCTGCGCAAGAAGCTGGGTGCGCAGGTCATTCGCACCTTGCGCGGGGTCGGCTACTTCGTGGCCGAGGAGCCGGAGCCGAGCCCGTGAGACCGCGCTCGCTGATGCTGCACCTGCTGGCCTGGGTGATGGCGGCCCTGCTGCTGGTGTGGGCGAGCTTCATCCTGGTGGGCTGGCGCACCGGCGTGCACGAGGCTGAGGAGCTCACCGACGGCCACCTGGCCGGCGTCGCCGCCTTGCTGGTCGGGCAGCGCGACGTCGCTTTCGTCGAGCCGGTACCGCGGCCAGCGGTGGATTTGCCGCAAGACAGCGAACTCAAGGGCCACGACTACCAGCAATCGATGAGCGTCGTGGTCTGGGACGATGCGGGGCGCGTACTCACCCGCACCGGCGAGGCGCCCGCCCTTTCCTTCAGCGTCGCCGACGGCTTTGCCGACGTGCTGCTCGGCGAGCCGCCCACGGCCTGGCGGACCTTCACGCGCTGGGACTCGCCCAGCCATGGCCGTCGCATCGCGGTGCTGGTGAGCGTGGACGAGCGCGACATGCTCGCAAGCGACATCGCCGCTCAGATGGTCGAGCCGGGCTTGGCGCTCCTGCCGGTGATCGCGCTCGTGCTCGGCCTGGCCATACGCCGCGGCCTGCGGCCGTTGCACCAACTCTCGCAGGACGTGGGCGCGCTCGATGCGAGCCGGGCCACGGCCTTGCCGACCGATCAGCCGCCACGCACCGAGTTCAAGGCCGTGGTCGAGGCCATCAACATGCTGCTCGGCAGGCAGCGCGCCACGCTCGAACGCGAGCGCGAGGTGGCCAGCGAAATCGCCCATGAGCTGCGCACGCCGCTTGCGTCGCTCGCCCTCAATGCACGAGCGCTGCATGGGGATCTCAGCGACGTCGAGCGTCGGCAGTCGCTCGAGCGGCTCGAGCGCGACGCGCTGCACGCGGGTCACGTGCTCAGCCAGATGCTGGCGCTGGCGCGCGCCAGCCGCACCGAGCTGGCCGAGGCTGCCGCGCCGCTGGATCTCGTTTCGCTCGCCCAAGGCGTGGTGGCCGAATATGCGCAGGCGGCGCTCGACGCCGGCCACGAGCTCGCACTCGAGGCACCCGCGGCGATGCGGCTCGAAGGCCATGCCGTGCTGCTGGAAGTGGCGCTGCGCAACCTGATCGAAAACGCTCTGGTGCACACCCCGGCCGGCACCACCGTGGAGGTGCAGATCGACGCAAACGCCCGTTGGCTGCAGGTGGTCGACAACGGCTCGCGGCACACGCCGGACAAGGCGCGCGCACGCGTGCCGGCGCGTGCATCTGCGCATGCCGGCGCCGTGGCGGGCGCTTTAGGGCACGAAGGCGGGCCGCCGCAAGACGGTGTGCTTGTCGCAACAGCGGCCCGGGCGCAGCCAGTGCGCCCGAGCCGCCTCGGCTTGGGTCTTGGGCATCGCGTGGTCGAAAAAATCGCCAGCCTGCATGGCGCGCGTTTCGCCTCGCAAGACGCGCCGCCCGGCTTCGACACCTGCTACCGCATCGACTTCAGCGGCAAGGCGTGATTCTCAGCGCCCAGCAGGGCGCCGTGCACGGAGCAAAAAATTGCCTCTGCAAGCAGCTCCCAAGCAAGCCAAGCAACGAGTGCCTGCGCCCGGCCCGGGCGCAAACTCTGCTTGGCAACGGCGGATCTCGAGAGCATGGGCGCCAAGACAAGCGCCGGCCGCAAAGGGGCTGCTTTTCGCTGCGACGCCTTCGCCCGCCCAAGCTCTTGACCTAAAAAAAGCCGGCCTTCTGAGCGCCCTCCGCCACCGCGCGCGCCAGCTCGCCGAGCTGGGCCGCCGCGTCGCCCGAGGCCGAGGTGCTCGCCTTGCCGCTCCACATGAGTTGGCCGCTGGCCACGTCAGTGAGCGCACCGTTGAGTCCGACGGCACCCACCGTCCCGCGCGAGCCGCCGATGGGCAGCGAGATGCCGATGCCCCCACCGACGCCGACCCGCCCGCCACCGAAGCCGCCGATGCCCACGCCCACCGACGGGCCGCCTCGCGCTCGGAGCAGGTCGTCCACCACCGCCGCGCTCAACACCGCCTGCGCCCGCGCCTCGCGCGCTGCGGGCAAGTAGGCGCTGGTGGCCTGCTCGCGCCCCGGCTGGGGGTTCGGCAGGTCCGCCGCGATGCTGGGCGTGGCGCCGAACGCCACCAGCTGGGCGGCCAGTTGGTCCTGGCAAGTCCGCTTGAGCGTCAGGTCGGGCGCCTCGCACACCACCAGCACTTTGCTGCCGCGCAGCGAGCGGCCCTGAAACTGCGGGTCGCTCCACTGCGCGTCGACCTGGGTCGAGGCGCACCCGGTCAGCAGCGCCAAGCCGCATGTCAGTGCCAAAGCAAACCTGCGGGAATCGCTTGCCACCATGGGCCGGTCAGCTTGCATCGCATCGCTCTCCTTGTGTTGCCTTGGCTGCCAGCTTAAGCCCGGCGGCACCGACGAGCGCGCAGCAGGGTGTTGCCGGCGATGGCAAGATCGATGTCGCGGCAAGCACGCGCGAAAGCGCGTGTCCGACGACCCATGTCAGCCAACGAGGCCCGATGCGAACCGAGCGCGACAAGATGCTGGCTGGCGGGCTCTACCACCCCAAGCTGGCCGCGGGCAGGTCGTCAATGCCGCGTGCTGCGGCCGGCTGCGCTTGCGTGCTGACTTTCTACACCTGGCGACTCAAGCCGCAGCAGCTGGGTTGAAAGCCTGGCGAGAAAGGCCGAACCGTAGCCCAGCGAATCGACCCCACGCCGGCGCTGCCGGCACTGCGCAGCGCCACCGCGTGTTCGTTGCGCCCGGCCTTTGCGCTCGGGCACAGGCGCGCAGCGCGTCTTTTCGTGGCGCTGGCGAGTGCGGCACTGCTGCAGGCCTTGCCGGCGCGCGCCGATTCGCTGCGCTGCAACGGTCGCATCGTTGCGGTTGGCGACTCGCGCATTTCGGTGTTTCACAAATGCGGCGAGCCGCTGCTGCGCGACAGCCATTGCGCCGCGCTCTACCACCCTTCTTATTGCACGCCGGTGCCGCAGCCCTTTGCCAGCGCCCTGCTGCCGTGCCAGCAGATCGACGAATGGCTCTACGACCGCGGCCCTGGCAATCTTTACGCCATGGTGCGTTTTCGCGGCGGCATCGTGCAGTCGATCCGTTACGGCGGCGAGCCGCCGTGAATGACGCTTTTGGTCGCCCGGGCTGACCGGGATCAAACTGCCTGCCCCGGCCACAGCGCCCAATGGCGCATCGATGCCGACGCGCCGCGGCGGCATCGATGCTTGGCGCACTCTGGAGCAGCCGCATGAAAATTCTCGTCGCCGTCGACGGCTCGCAGCCGGCCCTGCAGGCCGTGAGGCATGCGCTGCACTTGAACCACGAAGGCCTTCGCGCGAGCTTCGTCCTGGCCACGGTGCAGGCACCCACCTATCTGTACGAAATGGTGCTGGCGCCCAGCGCCGAGGGCCTTGAGCGGGTGAGCGGCGCGGTCGGTGGCCGCGCACTCGCCGAGGCCGAAGCCCTGTGCCGCTCGGCCGGCGCGGATTTTGAATGCGAGATCGGCTCGGGCGAACCGGCTGCAACCCTGATCGAAGTCGCCGAGCGCCACGGCTGCCAAGCAATCATCCTCGGCGCCCGAGGCCTGGGCGCATTGCGCGCAGCCCTGCTCGGCTCGGTCTCGCAAAGCGTGCTGCACGCGTCGAAGCTGCCGGTGACGATCGTTAAGTAAGCCGAGTCCTCGATGTGTGAGCGGCAAAAGGCCGAAGAAATCGTCGCGGCGCTGCGCCGCCCACGGCAACAGCCGGTCGCAGAGCTTCATATGTCAGTCGGCGGCCCGGCGCAGGGTCTCCACCACGGGGCGGCGCAGCACGTCGCGCAGGCCCCACCAGCCGGCGCCCAGCGCAAGCAGGGCACCGGCCGCGCCGCCCGCCAGCGGCACCCACAGCGGTGCGCTCCAGGTGAACTCGAAGGCGTAGCGCGCCAGCGCCCAACCCACGCCAAGCGCCGCCACCGAAGCGAGCACGCCGGCCAGGGTGCCCACGCCGAGCAGCTCGGCGCGCTGCACACGCGCCAGCAGCCTGGCGCTGGCGCCGAGGGCGCGCATCACCGCAAACTCGCGCGCGCGTTGCTCGCGGGTGGCGCTCACCGCGGCAAACAACACCACGAGACCGGTCGCCAGCGTGAAGCCGACCAAAAACTCGACCGCACGAAGGACCTGGTCGAGCACCCGCTGCACCTGCGCAATGGAGGCCGAGACGTCGACATTGGTGATGTTCGGAAATGCACGCGCCAGCGCATTGTCGAAACCGGGCTCACCCGCACGCGATGGCGGCGCACGGAACGCGGCGATGTAGCTGGTGGGGAGTTCGGAGGGCAGCTTCGAGGTCGGGAACATGACGAAGAAATTGGCCCGCATCGAACCCCAATCGACCCGACGCAGGCTGGTGATGCGGCCCTCCTGCATGACCCCGGCGATGTCAAAGCGCAGGCTGTCGCCGAGCGCCAGGCCCAAGGTTTCGGCCAGGCCCGCTTCGACGCTCACGGCGCCCGCCTCCTCGGCCTGCCAGCGACCGGCCAGCACCTGGTTGTGCCCCGGCAGCAGCGCGTCGTGGCTGAGGTTGAACTCGCGCTCGACCAGGCGCTGCGCGCGCCCGTCGGCGTAGCTCTCGGGCGTGACGGGGCGGCCGTTCACCGCCACCAGGCGGCCGCGGACCATGGGGTACCAGTCGAAACGCGTGACGCCGGCGTCTTGCAGTTGCCGCTTGAAGGCGTCGCCCTGCTCCGGCTGCACGTTGATGACGAAGCGGTCGGGTGCATCGGGCGGCGTCGCCTGGCGCCAACTGGCAATGAGGTCGGTGCGCAGCAGCACCAGCAGCACCAGTGCCAGCAGGCCGACGCTGAGCGCGCTGACCTGCAGCACGGCAAAGCCAGGCCGCGCGGCGACCTGGCGCGTAGCGAGCACCAGCCAGCGCGGCGCGGCGCCGGCAAACCAGGCGCTCGGGATCGCGCTGCGCAGCAGCATCACGGCGCCCCAGGCAACGAGCGCGAACACGGCCACCGCGGCCGCGAAGCCGCCCACCGTGATGAGCCCGAGCTTGAGGTCGGAGGCCACCGCCAACAGCAGCGCGCAAAAGCCCGTAAAGCCCGCGAGCAGCACACCGATCGAGGCCGGCTTCAACTCGCCCACGTCGCGACGGATCACGCGCAGCGCCGGCACCTGCGCGAGCTGCAGCACCGGTGGCAAACCGAAACCGAGCAGCAAGGTGAGGCCCACGCCGAGGCCGAACACCGCGGGCCAGACGCCCGGCGCGGGCAAAGCCGCGTCCACCAGGCCGGCCAGCAAGGCAACGAACACGAAATGCACCGCCAGGCCCAGCAGCACCCCCAGCACGCTGGCGAGCACGCCCACCGCCGCGAACTCGAGCGCGTAGGCGCCCGCGATGCGCCGCTGCGACTGGCCGAGCACGCGCAGCATGGCGCAGTCGTCGAGGTGGCGGCTGGCGAAGTCGCGCGCCGCAATGGCCACCGCCACCGCGGCCAGCAGCGCCGCGAGCAGCGCCACGAGGTTGAGGAACTTGGCCGCACGGTCGAGCGTCTGGCGCATCTCCGGGCGCCCGCTCTCCAGCGACTCCAGGCGCAGGCCGCGCCAGCCTTGGGCTGCGATCTCGCGCTCGGCCCAGGCGACGTAGTCGCGCACGGCGTCGTCGCCGCGGCTGCCCTCGCCGGCCACCGCCAAGCGGTAGGACAGGCGGCTGCCCGGCTGCACCAGGCCCGTGGCGGGCAGGTCGTCTTCGTGCATCAGCGCACGCGGCGCAAAACTCATGAAACCGGCGCCGCGGTCGGGCTCGACCGCGATGACCGCAGCGATCGTGAGGCTCGCATCGCCGAGCAGCAGCGCATCGCCCAGGCGAAGGCCGAGCGAGTCGAGGATGGCCGCATCGACCCAGACGCCGCCGCGCGGCGGCGCGCC
>JANONH010000014.1:0-6847 GCA_031420735.1 Methylibium sp. | reverse complement strand
CGGCCGCCAGTAAGCCCGTAAGAAGGGTGGAGAACAACTTGATCTTCATGGCAAGCCTTAGCAATGGATTCGACCGGCGCACTCTAAGTTGACAGTGTGACAAAGGCGTGACGCTCAAGGCGACCGCCGGCTGCGCCGATTACAGGCATGCGGCAATGCGGTTCGGCGCGGCACGCCGGCATGCGTCTGTTATGCGTCTGTCACGCCGCGGTCACGCCGCGGTCACGCGATTGTCATGGTGACTTTTTAAGCTTCGGGGTCTTCTACCGCACCACGCAAGGATCGCCATGCACACAATCCGCCACCTACTCCTGGCTTCGGCCAGCTTCTTCGCCTTGACGGGCTGCGCCTCGATGGCGCCGATCAGCATCGCCGACACCGCGCAGGCCATGCCTGAGCTTTCTACCTTGAGCAAGTTACTCGGCGACGCCGGCCTCAGCGAAACCCTGCGCGGCACCGGCCCCTACACGATGTTTGCGCCCAGCAACGAAGCCTTCAAGGCGCTCCCAGCGGCCACGCTGGCTTCGCTCTCCAAGGACAAAGAGCAGCTCAAGTCGGTGCTGAGCTATCACGTGGTGCCTGGCAAGCTGGGGTCGGCCGACGTGAAGACGGGCCCGGCGAAGTCGGTCCAGGGTGCCAGCATCGCGCTGGCCCGCACGGGCGTGTACGTGACCGCCGACGATGCGCTCGTGACCCAGGCCGATGTGGTCGCAGCCAACGGTGTGGTCCACGTCGTCGACCGGGTTCTCATTCCCCCGAAGCGTTGAGCCCTGGCTTCGCGCCTGCGATTAGCCGGCCTGCACAGCCTCGACGAGCCGGCGCGCGCAGGCGTCGGCGAGCCCGGCGTCTTGTGCTTCCACCATCACGCGCAGCAGCGGCTCGGTGCCGGAGGCCCGGATCAGCAGGCGGCCGCGCTCGCCCAGTTCAACCAGCACCCCTTGGCGCGCCCTGGCGAGCGACGCGCTGGCTTGCCAGTCCTGGCCAGGCTGCAGCCGGACATTGAGCAGCGTCTGGGGGAAAAGCACCACGTCGCCCAGCAGTTGCTGCAGCGAACGCCCACTGCGCACGACGGCCTGCAGCACCTGCAGCGCGCTCACCAGACCGTCGCCCGTGGTGTGGCAGTCAAGGGCGATCAAATGGCCCGAGCCCTCGCCGCCGAGTTGCCAGCCGCGCGCGTGCAATTCCTCGAGCACGTAGCGATCACCAACCTGGGTGCGAACGAAATCGATGTGCAGGCGCCGGATGGCCTGCTCGATGGCCAGGTTGGTCATGAGGGTGCCCACCACACCCGCGGGCGCGCAGTTTCGCGACACCCGGTCCAGGACCATGAGAAAAAGCAACTCGTCGCCGTTGTAGAGCCGGCCCGTGGCGTCGACGAGTTGCAGCCGGTCGGCGTCGCCGTCCAGGGCAATGCCGTAATGGGCCCCGTGCGCAAGCACCGCCTGCACGAGCGCTTGCGGATGCGTGGCGCCGAAGCCGGCGTTGATGTTGAAGCCGTCGGGCTTGCAGCCGATCGACACGACTTCGGCACCGAGCTCGTGAAAGACGCTCGGCGCCACCTGGTACGCGGCGCCGTGCGCGCCGTCGACCACGAGCTTCATGCCCTTCAGAGTGAACTCGCTTTGCACCGTGCTCTTGCAGAACTCCACGTAGCGCCCTTGGGCGTCGTCCAGGCGCCGCGCCTTGCCCAGGCTGGCGGAGTCGACCCAGGACGGCGTCTCGGCGAGCGCCGCCTCCACCTGCAACTCCCACGCGTCGGGAAGCTTCTCGCCGCGCGAGGAAAAGAACTTGATGCCGTTGTCGCCAAAGGGGTTGTGCGAGGCGCTGATGACCACCCCCAGGTCCAGGCGAAGCGCGCGCGTGAGGTAGGCAACGCCTGGCGTGGGCAGCGGGCCGGTGAGCAAGACGTCGACGCCGGCGGACGCGAAGCCGGCTTCCAGCGCCGACTCGAGCATGTAGCCGGAGATGCGGGTGTCTTTGCCGATGAGCACCGTGGGCTTGGGCTGAGATTGCTTTAGCACGCGTGCGACCGCATGCCCCAGGCGAAGCACGAAGTCGGGCGTGATCGGCGCTTGCCCGACCGTGCCACGGATGCCGTCGGTGCCGAAGTAAGTCCTGCTCATGGGTCGGGATTGTGCCCTCGGCACCCGCCCGAAGCCGCCGCGCAACGCGGCCCGCACGCGGCCAGGCGCACTTCTCAGGCGCACTTCTCAGGCGAGCAGGCCCACCGCGCGCCAGACCTTGATCGCGTCGACCGTGGCCTGTACGTCGTGCACGCGCACGATGCTCGCTCCGGATCGCAAAGCCGCCAGCGCCGCCGCGACGCTGGCCACGAGCCGCTCTGCCACGGGCTCGCGCCCGATCAAGCGGCCGAGCGTGCCTTTGCGCGACCAACCGGCCAAGAGCGGGCGCCCGAGCGACAGCAATTCAGCCTGCCGCGCAAGCAAGGCGAGGTTGTGCTGGCTGCGCTTGCCAAAGCCGATGCCGGGGTCGAGCACGATGCGCTCGTCGCACACGCCGCGCTCGCGCAGCCGCTCCAGGCGCTCGCCGAGGAAGCCGCGCACCGCCAGCACCACGTCGTCGTACTCGGGATCGCCCTCCTGCATGGTGCGCGGTTCGTCGCCAAGCATGTGCATGAGGCACACGCCGCAGCCGGGGTGGGCCGCCACCACATCGAGTGCGCCCGGCGCCCGCAAGGCCTTGATGTCGTTGACGATGTCCACGCCCAAGTCGAGCGCCGCGCGCATGACTTGGGGCTTGTAGGTGTCCACCGAAATCGGGCAGCCGAAGCGAACCGCTTCGCGCAGCACCGGCAACACGCGCTCGAGTTCCTCGTCCAGAGGCACCGGCTCGGCGTTCGGTCGCGTGGATTCGCCGCCGATGTCGAGGATGTCGGCGCCCTCGCCGAGCAAACGCTCGCAGTGCGCCAGCGCGGCCCGCGCACCCCCATGGACACCGCCGTCCGAAAACGAATCGGGCGTGAGGTTGACGATGCCCATCACGCGCGCTTGCGTGAGGTCGAGCCGATGGCGCGTGGTCTGCCAAATCATGAACTGGCGCCTCCATGGAGCCGAGAAAGAGCGAATCGCTGCCCTGCTCGGCCCGAGCCGCACGGCCTGAGCACACCAAGAGCGAGCGCCCCGCCCGACCCGTTCGCAAAAACGGGGCCCCGTGAGGGCCCCGTTTTTTCTTGCTTCAAGGATTGGCGGTCGGGCCGTCTGGCGGCCGAGCCGTCGAACGCCTGCGCCGGGTTCACACCGTGGCGGGCGCTCCGTCCGGAACGCTTGGCGTGCTGCCACTCCCACCGCCACGGCTGCTGCTGTTGGTGGTCGAGCTCCAGTCCTTGGGCGGGCGCGGTGGCTTGCCGGACATGATGTCGTCGATCTGCTCGGCGTCGATGGTTTCCCATTCGAGCAGGGCCGCCGCCATGGCGTGGATCTTGTCCTGGTTGTCTTCGATCAGCTTGCGAGCGCGGTTGTACTGGTCGTCGATGATCTTGCGGATCTGCTTGTCGACCTTTTGCATGGTCTCTTCGGAAACATTGACCTGCTTGGTGATCGAGCGACCGAGGAAGACCTCGCCTTCGTTCTCCGCGTAGACCATCGGGCCGAGTTCATCGGTCATGCCGTAGCGGGTGACCATGTCGCGCGCGATCTGCGTGGCGCGCTCGAAGTCGTTGCTGGCGCCGGTGGTCATCTGGTTCATGAACACTTCTTCGGCAATGCGCCCGCCGAACAGCACCGAAATCGTGCTGAGCATGCGTTCCTTGTCCAGGCTGTAGCGGTCGCCTTCGGGCAACTGCATGGTGACACCCAGCGCACGCCCGCGCGGGATCACGGTCACCTTGTGCACCGGGTCGGTCTTGGGCATGAGGCGCGCCACCAGCGCATGGCCAGACTCGTGATAGGCGGTGTTGCGGCGCTCGTCCTCCGGCATGACCATGGACTTGCGCTCGGGGCCCATCATGATCTTGTCCTTGGCCTTCTCGAAGTCGACCATTTCGACCACGCGCGCGCTGCGGCGCGCCGCGAACAAGGCGGACTCGTTCACCAAGTTGGCGAGGTCGGCACCCGAAAACCCGGGCGTCCCGCGCGCCAGGATGTCGGCGCGAACGTCCTGACCGATGGGCACCTTGCGCGTGTGCACGTTGAGAATCTGCTCGCGGCCACGCACGTCGGGCAGGGTCACGTAGACCTGGCGGTCGAAGCGGCCGGGGCGAAGCAGGGCCGGGTCGAGGATGTCGGGCCGGTTGGTAGCCGCCATCACGATGACACCGACATTGGTCTCGAAGCCGTCCATCTCGACGAGCATCTGGTTGAGCGTTTGTTCACGCTCGTCGTTGCCGCCGCCCAGGCCCGCACCGCGGTGGCGCCCGACGGCGTCGATCTCGTCGATGAAGATGATGCAGGGGGAATTCTTCTTCGCTTGGTCGAACATGTCGCGCACGCGCGCCGCGCCGACGCCCACGAACATCTCGACGAAGTCGGAGCCGGAGATACTGAAGAATGGCACCTTGGCCTCACCGGCGATGGCCTTGGCGAGCAAGGTCTTGCCGGTTCCCGGAGGGCCCACGAGCAAGACGCCACGCGGGATGCGCCCGCCGAGCTTCTGGAACTTCTGGGGATCCTTGAGGAAGTCGACCAGTTCCTTGACCTCTTCTTTGGCTTCGTCGCAACCCGCGACGTCGGCGAAGGTGGTGGTGTTGTTGGCCTCGTCGAGCATGCGGGCCTTGCTCTTGCCGAAGCTGAAGGCGCCGCCCTTGCCGCCGCCTTGCATCTGGCGCATGAAGTAGATCCACACGCCGATGAGCAAAAGCATCGGGCCCCAAGACAGCAGGATGCTCATGAGCACCGAGGGCTCTTCGCGCGGCTTCACGTCGAACTTGACGTTGTTGTTCAGCAGGTCGCCAACGAGACCGCGGTCGAGGTAGGTCGCGGTGGTGCGCAGCGTCTTGCCGTCGGTGGTCTGGGCGCGGATTTCAGTGGCGCCGCCGCTGTTTTCCTGCAGTGTGACGCTGGCGATGTGCTTGCTCCGCACTTCTTCGAGGAAGTCGGAATAGCCGATCTGCCCGCTCGCGGCGACCTTGCCGTCGAATTGCTTGAACACGGTGAAAAGCACCAAGGCGATCACCAGCCAGACCGCTACCTTGGAAAACCATTGATTGTTCACCGCGGCTCCTTCATAAGCATTTCTCGACACCCCATGGGCCACCCGGGTGGCCTGAACGTATTGCATTACTCATCGTGAGATGCGGCCCATCTTAGTCCGATCAAGAGGGATTGAAGATCCGATTTGACCATTCGCGGGTGCGGATATTGCCAGTTTATGGCCGTACCGGGGTGCCTTGGAACGACACGCGGCGCAACTCTCATGCCTTCGGACCGATTCCGACCAAAAAGGTTTCAGAAGATCGATCCCGGGAGGCTTTTGGCTTGATCGGCTTGACGACCCGAAAACGCCGTTTGAACATTTCCACCAATTGGCTGTGACCGCTGCCGTGAAAGAGCTTGCACACGAGCGCACCTCCCGGGCGCAGCCGCGGCACCGCGAAGTCGGTCGCCAACTCGACGAGCAGGGCCACCCGCGCGGCGTCGGACGCCGCTATGCCCGAAAGGTTGGGCGCCATGTCCGACACCACCACGTCGATCGGCCGACCCGCCAGCGCGGCGTCCAGGCGCGCCAGGACCTCGTCCTCGTAGAAATCGCCCAAGATGAACTGGATGCCTTCGATCGGCTCGATGTCGACCAGGTCGAGCGCAATGATGGTGCCGTCGAGTTGCCCGGCCGCCGCACCGCCGGTGCCGGCCTCGCGCGGCGCAAACCTGCGCCTGAGGTATTGGCTCCACGCACCCGGAGCCGCCCCGAGGTCCACCACCACTTGCCCGGGTTTGATGAGTCCAAGCGCTTCGTCGATCTCCTTGAGCTTGTAGGCTGCACGGGCGCG
Organism: Methylibium sp.; assembly: GCA_031420735.1. Lineage (GTDB taxonomy): Bacteria > Pseudomonadota > Gammaproteobacteria > Burkholderiales > Burkholderiaceae_C > Methylibium. Next base: position 903 of record JANONH010000014.1, on the reverse strand, counting down.
ATAGCCTTCCTTGTGCGCCAGCTTTACGTAGGGATCGTTGACGTGATCGTTGAGCCACGCCTTGTTGACTTTCTTGCTTTTGGTCTTGACCTTCATGCGCGCCGATAATAAGGGCATGCCTGCACTGACCCTGAGCGCCGCCGAGCGCAGAACCCACCGCGCCGAAGCGCACCACCTGGCCCCGGTCGTCATGGTGGGCAGCGATGGCCTCACGCCGGCCGTCGTGAAAGAAACCAGCGCGGCGCTTGACGCCCACGGCCTCATCAAGCTGCGCCTGGCTGCCCAAGGGCGCGAAGACCGCGAAGCGATGCTGGCCGAACTGTGCAACCAGCTCGGCGCCGCGCCGGTCCAACACATCGGCAAGCTGCTGGTGGTGTGGAGACCGATGCCGCCCAAGCTCAAACCGGCGGTGGACGAACACCGCAAGTCCGGGCCACGCATCGTGAAAGTGCTCAAGTTCTCGAAGAGTGGCAACCACCGCGCCCAGGTCAAGCGCCTCACGGTGCTTGGCAACGAGCGGCTCACGGCCGGCGGCATCGTCAAGCGCGCCAAGAAACGCATTCCGAGCCCGAAGAAACGCGCGCTCTAAATCTGAAGCGAGTGCGTTCACAAAACGCACTGTTCGGGCGAGCGCGTTCGCAGTCAGCGCGATCCGGTGGTGCCCGGCGGGCCGGTGCAGGGCATGCTGGCTCGCCATGCAAGTGCTGCCACGAACAGCGTCTTGGTGGCGAACAAGGCTGTCGAGGCACCGTGCAGCGCCGCGAACGACCATCGCCCTTCGCCCGCGCGCGCCGCCTGCATCATCGGTTGCAGTGCAAAGTGGCCCAGCACGGTGCAAAACACGGCGCCCAGCACCAGCAGAAGTTCCGCCGAGAGCTGCGGGCCACCGCCCGCAACGGCACG
>JANONH010000013.1:0-1600 GCA_031420735.1 Methylibium sp. | reverse complement strand
GCGAGATGCTCGCCGCCAATCCGCGCTATGTGTTCTTCCGCGAGGAGCCGCTGCGCGACCCCGGCGTCGGGCCGCTCGGCGCCCAGGGCGTGCCGCTCACGCCCGGCCGCTCGATCGCCGTCGATCCGCGCGCCGTGCCCTACGGCACGCCGGTCTGGCTCGACACCACCGAGCCGCAGGCCTGGAGCGCCGTGCCCGCCACGCCGCGGCCCCTGCAGCGGCTGGTGATCGCACAAGACACCGGCAGCGCCATCACCGGCGCCGTGCGCGCCGATTACTTCTGGGGCTGGAGCGAGGGCGCCGAAGACCGCGCCGGCCGCATGAAGCAGTTGCTGCGCATGTGGGTGCTCTGGCCCAAGGGCTAGGGCGTGGGCTGAAACCCAGGCTTGCGCGCCAGCGCAGAGACGCAGCAACGCTCGCGACCTGAACACTTTGTTTCCGCTGCGGCGCACTCCGCGCATCGACGGGAACGTGCGTTGCCGGTCAAGGGAAGCCGTCACCTTCGTGGGCCTGCCAGATTGGGCAGCGACCGTTGCGCGCAGTTTCCTTTATCCACTCAAGAGGAGTTCAAAGCATGAACAGATTCACCCAAGGTTTGACGGTCGTTGCAGTAACCCTGGCGGCCACGGTCGGCACAGCCTACGCTCAATCCACGGTCCCCACCGGACCCAGCTCCACCGGAACGCAGACTCCGTCGGAAGCCGCCATGGCACCGGGTACGGAGAGCCCCATGCCTTCGAGCGGCACCTCGACCATGCCGGCGGACTCGGCCAATACGCCGAGCGACAGCATCACGCCGCGCAGCACCACGCCGCGCAGCACGATGCCGCGCGACAGCACCTCGTCGCCGACTGGCACCACCGACAGCGTGTCGCCCAGCGGCACCATGCGTCCGGGCGCCGGCAGCACCAGCACCATGCCCGCCGACAACATGAATTCCGGCAGTTCCAGCGACGGCAGCATGCGTGCCCCACGCAGCGACCGCAACTGAACCTGAGCCCTCGGTAGGCAGGGCGTTGGCCCTGCCCGACGGCGCCGCTGGGCCTGTACGGACGGCGGCGCCGTTTTACGTCGTCGGCGGCTCGATCAGCGCTCGGCCGTGTGTTGCCGCATCACCGCCACCGAAGCTTCGCGCTGGCGCGCCTCCACGTCGTAGCTCGCAAATACCGCTTGCACAGGGCGCGTTTCGGGCAGCACGTAAACAATGCCACCCGCGCGCGAAAACATCCGCTTAACGACGGCGTCGTAGAACACGACCGGCACGTTGATGCAACCATAAGAAATGCGGTTGTCGGCGGCGCTACGCGAAGCCAGGCGTTCCATGCGGTGTTCGGCCGGCTTGGAAGCCCGCACGCGGTGCATCGAGACGGCGGCCTCGTAGTCGACCCAGATGACGTCTTCACCCTGGGTGTTGCGCCCCGGCTCGACCACGAAGCGGCCGGCGGGCGTGGTGCGCTCGTGCGGCAACACGTCGGCAAGCTCGCGCTCGCCGATGCCGGCTACCGAGTCGTCACCGAACGCCAGGCCCAGGAGTACCGGTGTCGAGCCAAGCATGCGGCCGTTCTGGTCGAACACGAACAGGCCCGCCACGCGCTTGTCG
>JANONH010000012.1:0-1710 GCA_031420735.1 Methylibium sp. | reverse complement strand
GGCTCAACTCAAGCAAGTCCGTGCGCTCGGCAGATTTCTGCCGCCCAGGCTCCTAGCCTGCCCATTGCGGCCGTTTGCCGGCGTCGGGACTTTGGTTGCGTTTCGTTCCGCGCTTGCAAGGCGACGGACGGGCCGCCTTGCCGGTGGCGGTTGTCTCTTCTAGCTCTAACCGTCGGGAAGAAACACCGGCTCAACAGGTCCGAGGGCGGTGCGGCGACCGAGCGATTTCTGGTACCCCGGCATGAGCGCGGGCGCCGCGCCGCCCTCGGACCAAGCGCGATATCGACGCAGCAAGCGGAGTCTGAGTTTCGGCAACAGGGTGGTTCGCAGACTGCCTTTGTCATCCGTTCGAACGCCAATCCGTATGAGTTGGTTGCGCTTTCAATCGGACAGAAAAGACCACCTGGAACCGGCCCCGTTGACGACCTTCGTTGTCCGCTTGCAGGCCAAGGGAGCACTTGGCGGTCGGCCGCACGCAGGGCACGCGCCGGCTCGGCGCCGAACATGCGCTCTCGGCTCGGAGCAAGCCACCGACGCCGCCAAACCTCAGCGCACCCGCATTCCGGCCACCGCGCCGGCTGTGGGCTCTAGCAGGAACAAGCCCGGGTGCCCCTTCTGGTCGGCGTGCGCCGCGGCCAGCACCATGCCCTCGCTCAGGCCGAACTTCATCTTGCGCGGCGCGAGGTTGGCCACCATGACGGTGTATTTGCCGATCAACTCGGCCGGCGAGAAGGCCGACTGGATGCCGCTGAAGACGGTGCGGGTTTCCGCCTCGCCGACGTCGAGCGTGAGGCAGAGCAGCTTGGTGCTGCCCTCCACCAGCGAGGCGTCGACGATCCTGGCGATGCGCAGGTCGAGCTTGCTGAAGTCGTCGAGCGTGATCGTGGGCGCCATCGCTTCACCGCCGGGCAGTGGAGCGCCCGAGTGTTCGCCGCTTCGCACCGCTGGCGTCAGGGGCTCGACGGCTGCCGTGGGCGCTTGCAGCAGCGCCTCGAGTTGCTCGGGGTCGACCCGCTGCATGAGGTGCGAATACGGCTCGATGGCATGCCCGCCGGGCAGCGCCTGTGCGACTTGCGACCAGACGAAGGCGTCGACTTTCAAGAAGCGCGCGGCTGCCTGCGTGAGCACGGGCAACGCCGGCGTGAGGAACAGGCTCAAGAGGCGAAAGCACTCCAGGGTCTGGCTGCACACGAGCTGCAGTGCGCTGCGCTCGGCAAGGCCCTGGCTCTTGGCGAGCAGCCAGGGCTTGCTCGCATCCCAGTGGCCGTTGACGAGGTCGGCCAACTCCATGATGCGGCGCAGGGCCTTGCCGAACTCGCGCGCTTCGTAAAGCGATGCGATCTCTTCGGCGCTGTCACGCAGCACCGCGGGCGGGCCAAGGGCCAGGGCGCGGCCGTCCTCGCTCAGCCGCCCACCTATGTGCTTGTGCACGAAGCCCGCCGCCCGGCTGGCGATGTTCACGTACTTGCCGACCAGGTCGCTGTTGACCCGCGCCACGAAGTCTTCGGGGTTGAAGTCGATGTCTTCGACCTTGGCATTGAGCTTGGCGGCGATGTAGTAGCGCAGCCATTCGGCGTTCATGCCGAGCTCGAGGTAGCGCAACGGCGAGATGCCGGTGCCGCGGCTCTTGCTCATCTTGTCGCCGCCGACCGTGATGAAGCCGTGCACGAACACGCGGTCCGGCGTCTTGCGGCCGCTAAAACGCAGCAT
>JANONH010000011.1:0-6298 GCA_031420735.1 Methylibium sp. | reverse complement strand
CCTGCTGGCCGACGATGCCCTGGCGCGCCAGAACGCCGACATCGTCTTGCACGACGCAAGCGAGCTGACCGGCCAACTCACCGCTCCCGGCAGCGGCGAGCGCGAGCGGCTCGCGAGCGTCTGGGCCGCCACGCTCGACCGCTTCACGGCCGACCCGCGGCTCTCGCAGGGCCAGCGCATGGACGCGCTGGTCGCACGCGTGGCACTCGCGCGGCTTGGCTTGCCCGAAGGCGCGGCGCTCAGCCCGGTGCTGCAAGAGCACGTGCGACGGCACACCGCGCGTGCCGAGCGCGAAGTGGCCAGCGACACCGAGCGCCAGTCCGTCATGCCGAGTGCGGCGCATGCGCTGGCCGAGGCCGGCTTGTTGGCCGACGCCGACCGCCTGCTCGAAGCCGAACTGCTGCGCTCGCACAGCCCCTACTACGCCATGCTGCAACTTGCCGCCAACGCGCGCCAGCGCGGCGACAAGCCGGCCGCGCTCGGCTGGTACGAGCGGGCCTACAAGGCCTCGCGCGGAGCGGCCACGCGCGCGCAGTGGGGAGCGGGCTACGTGAATGCGCTGCTCGAACTCGCCCCCGCAGACACTGAGCGCATCGCGCGCGCTGCGGCCAGCGTGCTGGGCGAACTCGAAGGCCAACCCGATGTCTTCTACGACCGCACCGCCCGCACGCTCGAGCGCATGAGCACCCGGCTCGTCGCCTGGGGCAACTCGGGCCAAAGCGCTGCGGTGCTGGCGCGCCTGCGCGAGCAACGCGACCGCCTCTGCGCCTCGCTGCCCGCGGGCGACACCGAACACGCCGCCTGCTCGGCGCTGTTGCCGCCAGCGCCCGCACCGCGCGCGCCCGCAGCACGCCGCGCCGCCCGATCGGCCCAATCGGCCCGATCGGCCTGAGACCCCGGAGCCACCGAAGCCATGCCCCGCCCCCTGCTCGAAGACGCCCAACTGCACGACGCCATCCGCGAGCCGGTGGTGAACTTCCACGCCGACATCGTGCACAACGTGCGCGCCGCGGCCGGCTCCAACCCCATCCTCGTGATCGGCATGGCGGGCAACCCCTGGTGCAAGCGCGCCCGCAAGGCGCTCGCCAACGCCGGCCAGGCGCACCACTACCTCGAGTACGGCAGCTATTTCGGTGGCTGGCAGCCGCGCCTGGCGCTCAAGATGTGGACCGGCTGGCCCACCTTCCCGATGGTGTTCGTGCGCGGCCAACTGGTGGGTGGCGCAAAGGACCTGCAACGCCTCATCGCCAGCGGCGAGCTGCCGCGGCTGCTGGCCGAATGAAGCCCGGCCCAACCCCCGGCAAGACCCCGCAAGCCCCAGCCCACGACCCACACGCCATGAAGAAGACGCCCAGCCTGTATTGGGAAGACTTTGCGTTGGGCACTGCCCGCGAGTTCGGCAGCCACACCGTGAGCGCCGAACAGATCGTTGCCTTTGCCAGCGAGTTCGACCCGCAGCCCTTTCACCTGGACGAAGCCGCAGGCAAGGCTTCCCTCTTCGGCGGTTTGGCCGCGAGCGGCTGGCACACCTGTGCGCTGGCCATGCGCATGCTGTGCGAGAACCACCTGCTCGACTCGACCAGCCTCGGCTCGCCGGGGCTCGAGCACATCAAATGGCTCAAGCCGGTGCTCGCGGGCGACACCCTGCGCTTGCGCATGGAGGTGATGGATGCTCGGCCGATGGCCAGCCGCCCGAACGTGGGCCTGGTGCGCTTCGATTGGCAGGTGTTCAACCAGCGCGACCAAAAGGTGCTCACGATGCAGGGCTGGAACATGTTCACCCGCCGCGAGAGCGCGGCGGCGGCAGCACCGTGACGAGCGGCCTTTCGCGCCAACCCGCGGCGCTGGCGCCGAACTTCACGGCGCTCGACTTCCGCGCCGCGCTCGGCATGTTCGCCACCGGCGTGACCATCGTCACCGCGCGCTCGCCCGAAGGCGACTTGGTCGGCCTCACCGCCAACTCGTTTAATGCCGTCTCGCTCCAGCCGCCGCTGGTGCTGTGGAGCCTGGGGCGGCGTGCCGGCAGCCTGGCCGCTTTCGCGCGCGGCTCGCACTACGCCGTCAACATCCTGAGCGCCGCGCAGCACCGACTGGCCGTGCGTTTCGCGAGCAGCGCGGCCGACCGCTTTGCCGGCGTGCCATGGCGCCAGGGTGCCGGCGGCGCCCCGGTCATCGAAGGCGCCGCGGCCGTCTTCGAATGCTTCAACCGCAGCCAGTACGAAGAAGGCGACCACATCATCTTCGTCGGCGAGGTCGAGCGCTGCAGCCTCAGCGCGGCCGCCACGCCGCTGCTGTTTCATGGCGGGCGCTACTACACCGAGCTGCCGATATAGGGCCCACCCCCGTTGCGGCTTCGCCGCGCCCCCTTCAGGGGGCGCGGCTGGCGGCCCGGCGTAGCCGGTCCGCGGCGGCTGCTTGCCCGGCCCCGAGGGCCGTGCTGCTGCGGGACCGCGGTAACAGCTTGGCGGAGCCGGTCCGCGGCGGCTGCGTGCCGCCGAGACGCCGCCAGGGCGCTCGTGTCAGTAGGCGAGCGGGCTCTGCGCCGCACCGTCGCCGGATGGCTGCGCCGCGGCGGCAGCTTCGATGTCCACGTGGTGCCACCACTCCTGCCAGAACACCGGGCGGCGGTAGCCCACCAGCGCGGGCCAGGAGAGGTCGGTGAGGATGCGGCTCATGCGGAACTTGTAGGGCATGTAGACGACGGCCAGGCGCTTGGCGCGGTCGAACAGGGCGTTGCGCTCGGGGCCGTCTTCGATGACCTGCATACGCGCGAGGATGGCGTCGAATTCGGGCCGCTTGAAGCGCGCCATGTTCTGCCCGCCGATTTGTTTGCTGTCGAAGCGCGCGAGCGCACCTTGGCCGTCGGAGCCTGCCGCCGAGCCGCCCAGGCTCCAGATGGCCAGTTTGCCGGCGCGCGCGGCCTTGAGGTTCTCGGGCCACTGCGCAAGGTCGAAGACGATGCGCAGGCCCAGTGCATCGAGGTTTTTCTTGAACACCTCGTTGATCTGGCGGTCGCGCTGCGAGGGCTGAGAGGCCACGCGCAGCAGCAGCGGGGCGCCGTCGGGTCGCTCGCGCCAGCCGTCGCCGTTGCGGTCGAGGTAGCCGTAGACGTCGAGCAGGGCCTTGGCGCGGGCCGGGCTGTACTCGCCGAACTCGCTGCGGAAGTCGGCCGTGTAGCCGGAGGTGTAGGGCACGATGGGCGAGTGCGACACCACCGCCTGGCCGTTTCTCACCAGGCGGATCTCGGTGGGCACGTCCAGACCCAGGCCGATGGCGCGGCGCAGGGCGATCTTTTCGGCCGAGTAGCCACCCACCACCGGGTCTTCCATGTTGAAAAAGGTGTAGGCGCTGCCCGGCTCCATCTGTTGGTAGGCGCGGATGCCTTTCTTCGCCAGCCCCGGCGCCAGCTTGTTGCCCGGCATCGCCACGTTGAAGAACTCCGCGCCCAACTTTTCGATGAAGTCGGCCTCGCCGTTGACGAACGAGAGCCAGCGCGGCTGCTGCTCGGAGACGACCGCTATCTCGACCCGGTCGACCATCGGCAGGCGCCGGCCCCTCAGGCGCGCGAGCAGGGCCTGGCCTTCGGCGTCGTCGGCCGCGGGCTCGGCGTCGTAGAGCATTTCGCGGAAGTCGGGGTTGCGCTCGAAGGCGATGAAGGAACTGCGCCGCCATTGCACCAGCTTGAAGGGGCCGGTGCCCACCGGGTGGGCGTCGATGTCCTCGCCGTAGAACTCGACCACCTCGCGCGCGACGGCGCCGAACAGATCGCTGGCGGCAAAGCTTTCCAGGAAGCGCGGGCGCGGTTCTTCCAGCGTGATTTGCAGCGTGTAGTGGTCGAGCGCCTTCAGGCCCTCGACGGGGCGGTCGTAATCGAAGGGCTTTTTGGCGTCGAGCGCGGCCTGGCGTGCTGCGGCCAGGCCCACCAGCTTGGACTCGGCCAGGCCGGTCCAGACAGGGCTCTTGTTGGCCGGGTCGGCGAAGCGCTTGAAGCTGTAGACGTAGTCCTCGGCCACCAGCTCGCGCCGCTGGCCCTTGAACGCCGGGTCGCTGGCGAAGTAGATGCCGGGGCGCACGCGAATGGTCCAGACGCGGAAGTCCTCGGAGTGCGTGGGCAGGGCCGCGGCCGTGAGCGGCTTGATCTTGATCGGGCGCGCCAGGTGGTCGTAGCGCAGCAGGGCCTCAAAGACATGCGGCGTGAGCGTGCGCGAGTAGAGGTCGTTGACCTTGGCCGGGTCCATGCTGGTCTCGGCCACCTCGAAGGCATAGCGCAAGACCTTCTTGGCGCCGGCCTCGGCGTGGGTACCTGCACCTGCACCTGCACCTGCACCTGCACCTGCACCTGCACCTGCACCTGCACCTGCACCTGCACCTGCACCTGCACCTGCAGTTGGACTGGCGCTGGAACTTGCAGTGGCGCCGACGCTGTTCTGGGCGGACGCGGGCGCCGTGGCCGCGCCGCTGGCCAGCAGCGCCAGTGCGAGGCCCATGGCACAGAGCCAGGCGCGGCGTGGCTGCGCTCTGCTGGCCGTCGCCGCGCTGCCCGCCAAGGCCGTGCGGCGCTCGACCGCTGCCCACCTCACGCGGCCGGCGAGCAGCGAGCCAGCGCCGCGGGCTCGCTGCGCACAGCGCAGGGCGGCGCGCTTCACTCGGCGGCCTCGCGCGCGTTCGCAGCGGGCGTGCGGTCGATGTCGACGTACTGCCACCACTGGTTGCCAAAGCGCGGCCGGCGAAAGCCGATGAGCCAGGGCTGGCTCAGGTCGTTGAGGATGCGGTGCACGTGGTACTTGTGCGGCGCGTAGGCGGCGCTGAGCTTTTGCAGCTCGCGCAGCGCGGCCAGGCGCTCGGGGCCGTCGGGCAGCGCCTGCATGCGGCGGAAGGTGTCGTCGTAAGGCGTCATCGCAAAGCGCGCCAGGTTGGAGCCGCCGGCCGCCGGGCCGTAGAGCGAGGCGAGCGCGGGCTGCACGTCGGGGGTGGAGGCGGTGGAGCCGAGTTGCCAGATCATCAGTTTGCCGGCGCGCGCCGCCTTGAGTTGCTCGGGCCACTGGGCGCTGTCGATCTGCACGCGCACGCGGATGGCGTTCATGCTGCTGTGCCACAGCTCGTCGTACTGCCGGCTGGTGGCGTCGGGACTGCTGGCATAGCGCACAACGAGCGGCGCGCCGCCGGGCAGGTCGCGCCAGCCGTCGCCGTCTTGGTCGGTGTAGCCATAGACGTCGAGCAGGGCATTGGCGCGTGCCGGGCTGTGCTCGGACGCGCCAATGCGCAGTTCGGGGTCGTAGCCCCAGATGCCGGGCGCAACGATCGACTGCGCCGCGATCGCCTGGCCGCGGCGCACGACGTCGATCTCGCGCTGCACGTTCACCGCCAGCGAAAGCGCGCGCCGCAGCGCCACCTTGCCCGCCGCATAGCCGCCCACGGTCGCGTCTTGCATGTTGAAGTAGGTGAGCGTGTGGTCGGCGTTGAGCACGCGCGCGTGCTTGATGCCGCGCCGGGCCAGGTGCGGCGCGAGCCGCCCGCCGGGTGCAGCGGTCTCGATGAATTCGGGCGGCACCGGGAAGGCCAGGTCCAGTTCCTCGTTGAGGAAGGCGAGCCAACGCGGCTGCCCCTCGTCGATGATGCTCACCTCCACGCGGTCGAGCATGGGCAGGCGCCGGCCCTTGAAGCGCGCGAGCAGGGCCTGCCCTTCGGCGTCGCCTGCGGCCGGCTCGGCGTCGTAGAACTGCTCGCGAAAGCCGCGGTTGCGCTCGAGGGCGATGAACGAGCTGCGCCGCCACTCCGCGAGCTTGAACGGCCCCGTGCCCACCGGGTGTTCGCCGACCGCTTCGCCATGCGCCGCCACGACCTCGCGCGCCACCGCCGCGAAGCCGCCGTTGTCGGCCAGTGCGTAGAGAAAGCGCGGGCGCGGCTCGGCCAGCTTGAACTGCAGGGTGTAGCGGCCGGTGGCGCGCACGCCTTCGACCTCGGTGTCGTAGTCGAACGGCGCGCGGCGCTCGAGTGCTGCCGCACGCAGGGCCTCGACGCCGAGCGCGCCGTGCTCCTTGACGTCGGAGTAAGCAGGGCTCTTGACCGCCGGGTCGAAGAAGCGTTTGTACGAGAACACGTAATCGGCCGCCGTCAGCTCGCGCGGCTGGCCCTTGAAGGCCGGGTCGTCGGTGAAGAAGATGCCGGGCCGGATGCGAAGGGTCCAGTTGCGGAAGTCGGGCGACACCTCGGGCAGCGCCTCTGCGGTGTTGGGCACGATCTTCGCGGGCTCGGCGAGATAGTCGTAGCGGTAGGGCGCCTCGAACACATGCGCGGC
>JANONH010000010.1:0-10871 GCA_031420735.1 Methylibium sp. | reverse complement strand
GGCCTTCATGTTCATGCTCAACATGGTGATGGCGATCACGCTGCTGCCGGCGCTGGCCGTGACGCTCGACACCCTGCTGCCGCGCCGCCGGCCCGTCCACCGGCCCTTCATGGCGCATTGAAATGGACCACCCCCGTTGCGGCTTCGCCGCTCCCTCAAGGGGGCGCCGCTGGCGGCCCGGCAGAGCCGGCCCGCGGTGGCCGATTGGGAAATACACCGATTTTAAAGCGCGTGAGCGACCCTCCAATGCACCCGACCGCAACGCTTGACCGCCGACGCTGGCTCGCCGCCCTGGCGCTGTTGGCTTGGCCGCTGGCGCGGGCCAGCGACGGCGCGGCCAAGGCGCGGCCGCTGGCGCTGAAGTCGGCCCTGCTCGACATCGTGCGCGCCGGATCGCGGCTGGTCGCCGTCGGCGAGCGCGGCCATGTGCTGCTCTCCGACGACGGCGGCCGCGGCTGGCGGCAGGCCGCTGCGGTGCCCACTCGCGCCACCCTCACCGCTCTGCACGCGAGCGACGAGCGCACGCTCTGGGCGGTCGGCCATGGCGGCGTGATCCTGCGATCGGGCGACGCCGGCGAGCGCTGGGCGCTGGTGGCGGGGCGCGCCGACGCGCGCGACGTCTTGCTGTCGGTGCGCGTCGAGCCAGACGGGCGTGGCCTGGCGGTGGGCGGCTTCGGCTTCGCCCTGCGTACCAGCGACGGCGGCGCGCGCTGGCAGCGCACCGAGTTGCTCGCTGGCGAGGACGGCGAGCGCCACCTCAACCGCCTCTTCGTCTCGGCCGGCGCCAGCTGGTTCATCGCCGCCGAAGGTGGCCGCGTGCTGCGCAGCAGCGACCGCGGCGAGCGCTGGCAGGCGGTGGCCACGCCCTACCCGGGCTCGCTGTGGAGTGGCGCCGCGCTCGAAGGCGGCGCGCTGCTGGCCTGCGGCATGCGCGGCAACGTGCTGCGCAGCACCGACGATGGGCGCACCTGGTCGCGCAGCACCGTGGCCGGCGCCGGCTCGCTGACCGCCGTGGCCGCACTGCCCGGCGATCGCTGCGTGCTGGTCGGCCTGGACGGCAGCCTGGTGGACGGCAGCGCGGGCGGCCAGACGCTGACCCTGCGCCGCCTGGAGAACCGCGCCGCGCTCACCGGCGTGGTCGCGCTGGACAGCGGCGAATGGGTCGTGACGAGCACCGCCGGGGCGCGTATCGTTGCGGCCGGGGCATGAACGCCCGCGAAAGCGACACCATGGCCACGCTGCTTACCCACCGTTCGCACGATGTCGACGACCAGGCGAAGTCGCTCTCGGGCTGGCGCCAGACCTACGACCAACTCGGCGGCGGTCGCTTCGAGGGCTCGGCCTGGCAGGTGGTCATGCGCGATGGCGTGTTGCTGCGCGAGTCGACCAACCGGCATCTGCGCGAGCAGATCGTGCCGCCGGCGGGGCATGTGGTGCTCGCGGTGCCGCTGTCGGTGGCGCCGGGCTCGGTGTTCGCCGGCCGTCCGCTCGAGCGCGAGTCGCTCATGGTGCTCAGCAGCGAAGAGGAGTACGACCTCGTGCCGGCCGGCGAGTTCGACCTCGTCGGCCTGTCGCTGCACCGCGACGCGGTGCAGGCCTGCTTGCCGGCGGAGTCGATGGCTTGGCTGGGCCAGGCCGAGCACGAGCGCAATCTCGCGCTCGCACCCGGCGCCGCCGCCGCGATCCGCAAAATGCTGCTGGCTGCCTGCGCCCATGCCGAGCAGCGCATCGATGCGCTGGCCGAGCGCAGCGATGAGACCGCCTTGCTCTGCGACACCCTGACCCAGACCGTGCTGCTGGCGATGGCCGGCGAGGGCAGCGAGCACGCCAGCAGCATCCCGCGCCGCGCCGACACGCGCCTGCGCGTGGTCAAGCGCGCCATCGCCTTCATGCGCGCCAACCTGCACGACGACTTCGGCATCGCTGAAATCAGCGCGGCCGCCTTCGCGAGCCGCCGCAGCCTGCAATACTGTTTCGAGGAATTCCTGCACACCACGCCGCAGGCCTATCTGCGCGCGCTGCGCCTGAACGAAGCGCGCCGCTCGCTCAAGCTCAATGCCGGCCAGCCGATCTCGAGCCTGGCCAACATGCTGGGCTTTTGCAGCGCCAGCCACTTCACGCGGCACTACAAGCTCATGTTCGACGAGCTGCCCTCCGAAACCCTCAAGCTCAACTGCTACGGCCCCGGCGTCTAAAAGGCCCAGGATCCCCGCCATGCTTACTGAATCCAGCTCGCGCACGCCCCAGGGCGGCCTCTCCCATGTGCAGGGCCACACCGACACGCCGCTGGTCGACACGACCGTGCACGAGCTGCTCGCAGCGGCCGTGCACCGCTGGCCAGAGCACGAGGCGGCAGTGTTCGTCGAGCAGGGCGTGCGCTGGCGCTGGTCGGAGTTGTACGAACAGGTCGAGCACGCCGCCGCCGGCCTGGCGCAGCTCGGCGTGCGCTGCGGCGACCGGGTGGGCATCTGGTCGCCTAACCGGGCCGAGTGGCTGGTCACGCAGTTCGCGACTGCGCGCCTGGGCGCCATCCTGGTCAACATCAACCCCGCCTACCGCTTGGCCGAACTCGAGTTCGCGCTCAACAAAGCGGGCGTGAGCGTGCTGGTCACGGCGGCGGCGTCCAAGCACGGCAATTACCTGGGCATGCTGCAGAACCTGGGCGTCGGGGCGGCCGACTGCGGCCCGCGACTGCCGCTGCTCGAGACCGTGGTGCGCCTGGGCGACGAGGCCACCGCCGGCATGCTGAATTGGGGCGCGCTGCTCACGAGCGGCGCCGAGCACTGTGCCGCCCTGCCGCCGCCCGGCACGCTCGGCTGCCACGACGCCATCAACATCCAGTTCACCAGCGGCACCACCGGCACGCCCAAGGGCGCGACACTCACCCACCACAACATCGTCAACAACGCGCGCGCGGTGGCGCACTGCATGCGCCTTTGCGAGGCCGACGTGCTGTGCATCCCGGTGCCGCTCTACCACTGCTTTGGCATGGTGCTGGCGGTGCTCGCCGCGGTGGCATCGGGGACCAAGATGGTGTTTCCGGGCGAGGCCTTCGACGCGCGCGCCACGCTGGCCGCAGTCGAAGCCGAGCGCTGCACCGCGCTGCACGGCGTGCCCACCATGTTCATCGCCGAGCTCGACCACCCGGAGTTCGCACGCTTCAAGCTGTCGAGCCTGCGCACCGGCATCATGGCCGGCGCGCCCTGCCCGGTGACGGTGATGCAGCGCGTCCAAGGCGAGATGCACATGCGCGAAGTGACCATCGCCTACGGCATGACCGAGACCAGCCCGGTGTCGTTCCAGAGCGCCACCGACGACCCGCTGGACAAGCGCGTCGCGACGGTCGGGCGGGTGCTGCCGCACCTGGAGGTGAAGATCGTCGACCTCGACGGGCGCACCGTGGCCGTGGGCGAGCGCGGCGAACTCTGCACCCGCGGCTATTCGGTGATGCAGGGCTACTGGGACGACGCCGAGCGCACGCGCGAGTCGGTGCAGGGCGGCTGGATGCACACCGGCGACCTCGCGACGCTCGACGCCGAGGGCTACTGCAGCATCGTCGGGCGCGTAAAAGACATGGTCATCCGCGGCGGCGAGAACATTTACCCGCGCGAGGTGGAAGAGTTTTTGTTCGGCCACCCCAAGGTGGCCGCGGTGCAGGTGTTCGGCGTGCCCGACGCACGCTGGGGCGAGGTCCTGTGCGCCTGGATCATCACCAAGGCGGGCCAGGCCTGCACCGAAGACGAGATCCGCGAGTACTGCCGCGAGCGCATCGCGCGCTACAAGGTGCCGCACTACATCCGTTTCGTCGACGAGTTACCGGTCACCGTGACCGGCAAGCCGCAAAAGTTCTTGATGCGCGAGGCGATGATGCGCGAGCTGGGGCTGGTCGCCGCCGACGACGCGTGAGATGACCGAGCCGCGCCCCGCAGCCCGGGCGCGGGCGCTCAGATCTCGACCTTGGAGCCCAGTTCCACCACCCGGTTGGTCGGCAGGCTCAAGAAGTCGGCCGCGGCGGTGGCGTTGCGGTGCATGCTCACGAACAGCTTCTCGCGCCAGTTGGCCATGCCCGAGACGATGGTGGGCACCACGATGTCGCGACTGAGGAAGTAGCTCGTCTCCATGTCGTCGAGCACCACGCCGCGCCCGGCGAGCAAGCGCAGGGCTTCGGGTACGTCGGGGTCGTTCTTGAAGCCGAAGTTGAGGGTCACCTGCCAGCAATCATTGTTCAGCGGCTCGATGGTCACGCGCTGGTCCAAGCGGATCCACGGCACCTCGTGGTGGGTGACGGTAACGAACAGGTTCTGCGCGTGCAGAACCTTGTTGTGCTTGAGGTTGTGCAGCAGTGCGTTGGGGGTGGTGCCGGTGTTGGCCGAGAGGAACACGGCCGTGCCCTCCACACGCACGGGCGGGTTGATGAACACCGATTCAAGAAAACTCTTGAGGTCGATGGCGTCCTCGCGCAGCCGCGCACTCAAGAGTCGGCGGCCCTGTTTCCAGGTCATCATCAAAGTGAACATGACTGCACCGATGGCCAGCGGGAACCAGCCGCCATCGAGAATCTTGATGGCGTTGGCGGCGAAGAACAGTATGTCGACCACGAAGAAGAAGCCGGTGGCCGCCAGGCACAGCCACAGCGGGTATTTCCAGCTGTAGCGGATCACGAAGAACGTCATCACGGTCGTGATGAGCATGTCGGTCGTCACCGCGATGCCGTAGGCCGAGGCCAGCTTGCTCGAGGAGCCGAAGGTCACCACCGCGAGCACGATGCAGACGTAGAGCCCCCAGTTCACGAAGGGCACGTAGATCTGCCCGGTTTCGCGCTCGGAGGTGTGCGTGATGCGCAAGCGCGGTAAATAGCCCAGTTGGATCACCTGCTTGGTGACGGAGAAGGCGGCGGTGATAAGCGCCTGCGAGGCAATCACCGTGGCCAGCGTGGCCAGCACCACCAGCGGCAACTGGGCCCAGTCGGGCGACATCTCGAAGAACGGGTTCTTCACGGTTTCGGGCCGCGCCAGCAGCATGGCGCCCTGCCCAAAGTAGTTGAGCACCAGGGCGGGCATGACCAGGCTGAACCAGGCCAGGCGGATCGGCCGCTTGCCGAAGTGGCCCAGGTCGGCATAAAGCGCCTCGGCGCCGGTGACGCACAGCACCACGGCGCCGAGCGACATGAAGGCGACCATCGGCTCGCGCCACATGAACATCAGCGCATGCTGCGGGCCGAGCGCCCACAGCACTTCGGGATGACGAACGATGTGCGTCAGGCCGAGCAGCGCCAGCACCAGAAACCAGACCACGGTGATCGGCCCAAAAAACTTGCCAATACCGCCGGTGCCCAGGCGTTGCACCGAAAACAACAAGGTCAGTACCACCAGGGTGAGCGGCACGATGTAGTCGTGCAAGCCGGGCGCCGCCACCTCCAGGCCTTCCACGGCCGAAAGCACGGAAATCGCAGGCGTGATGACGCCGTCGCCAAAGAAGATGGCGGTGCCGAAAATGCCGAGCATGAGCAAGCGACGGCGCAGGTGCGGCCGATCTTTGACAGCCTGCGAAGCCAGCGCTAACATCGCGACCAGACCGCCCTCGCCGTTGTTGTCGGCCCGCAAAATGAGGGTTACGTACTTCAGGGACACGATCACCGTCAGCGTCCAGAAGACGAGCGACAGGATGCCAAAAACGTTGTCCGGCGTGATTGCGAGGCGCCCGTGGGCAAACACCTCCTTGAGCGCATACAGCGGGCTGGTGCCGATGTCGCCATAGACGACGCCGATCGCGCCGATGGTCAGGGCGGCCAGCTTGGCGCCGGTCGGCGGGTGGATGTTGTTGTTATGGGGGCGCACGAAGCGGGCCTGCAAGGCTGCAATGGAGCGGGCGATTGTGCGCCGGTCGACGACGCCCCCCGTTCATTGTTGCGGCGCAGCAACCCCGCGTGCGGGGTTTCCGGGGTGCAGCGGTCGGCGCCCGGGGATCGCGGTGCTGCGCCCCAGCCCCGCGCCGCGCGAGCGGGTGCACCACGCCGGCATGCGCCGCTTGGCCGGGCATGTCTTATTCGTACACCTCGGCATTGGGGTCGGTCGCCTCGAGCTCGTAGCTCGCGCCGAGCATGGCCAGGCGGCCGATCACGCCGTACATGTAGAAGCGGTTGGGTGCGCTCGCGCCGGGCTTTTCGCCCGGCTTGGGCAACTGGTGGTGCTCGGCAAAGGCGAGCGGCACGAAGCTCGCACCGGGGGCATTGAGGTTCTCGTCGATGCCACGCTCGGCGTGCACGCGGTAAAAGCCGCCGACCACGTAGCGGTCGATCATGTAGACCACCGGTTCGGCCACCGCGTCGTTCACGCGCTCGTAGGTCGGCACGCCTTCCTGGATGATGACCTCGGAGACCTCCTGGCCGTCCTTGATGACGCTCATCTTGTTGCGCGACTTGCGGTTGAGCACGTCGAGGTCTTTCGCATCGCGCACCGTCATGATGCCCATGCCGTAGGTGCCGGCGTCGGCCTTCACGATCACGAAGGGCTTCTCCTGGATGCCGTATTCCTTGTATTTGCGGCGGATCTTGCCGAGCAGCGCGTCGGCGTGGCTCTGCACGCATTCCTGGCCTGAGCCGTCCTGAAAATTGACCTTGCCGCACTTGGCGAACATCGGGTTGATGAGCCACGGGTCCATGCCCAGCAGCTTGGCGAACTTCTTGGCGACGTCTTCGTAGGCCTGGAAGTGCAGGCTCTTCCTGCGCACCGCCCAGCCGGCATGCAGCGGCGGCAGCAGGTACTGCTCGTGCAGGTCTTCGAGAATTTTCGGTATGCCCGCGGAGAGGTCGTTGTTGAGCAAGATGGTGCAGGGGTCGAAATCCTTCAAGCCCAGGCGGCGCTTGGTGCGCAGCAGCGGCTCCACGGTGAGCGAGGAGCCGTCGGGCAGGGCGAGCCGCGTGGGCGCGGTCACGCTTTCGTCGAGCGAGCCGAGCCGCACATTGAGGCCGGCCGAGCTGAAGATTTGCATCAACCGCTGGACGTTCTGCAGGTAGAAGCTGTTGCGCGTGTGGTTCTCGGGACTGAGCAGCAGGTTCTTCGCTTCGGGGCAGATCTTCTCGATCGCGGCCATGGCCGCCTGCACCGCCAGCGGCAGCATCTCGGGGGTGAGGTTGTTGAAGCCGCCGGGGTAGAGGTTGGTGTCCACCGGCGCGAGCTTGAAGCCGGCATTGCGCACGTCCACCGAGGTATAGAAAGGCGGCGTGTGCTCCATCCACTCGAGCCGGAACCAGCGCTCGATGGCCGGCATGGACTCCAGGATGCGCTGCTCCAATTCGTTGATCGGGCCGTTCAGCGCGGTAATGAGATGCGGGACCATGGGGCGAGCCTTTGCCGGGGTGAGCGGAAGATTCTAGGTAGATGGCGACGCGCGTGGTGCTCGCAAGGCTCTGGTGGCAAGCGGCAAGCCCGATCTTCGGTGCCGGCACGAGAAAAAGCCGCCCGCAGGCGGCTCTTGGCGTTGCGCCTTGCGGGCGGGTGCGGTGCCGGGCGGGCCAGGCCCGCCTTCGTCAACCGTGGTCAACCGTGGTCAACCGTGATAGGCCGTCTCGCCGTGCGAGGTGATGTCCAGGCCCTCGCGCTCGCTGTCTTCGGGCACGCGCAGGCCGACCACCAGGTCGACGACCTTGTAGGACACGAAGGCCACCACGCCCGACCACACGATGGTGATGCCCACCGCCTTGGCCTGCACCAGCAGTTGCGCGGCAATCGAGTAATCGGCGGCGGTCACCATGGTGGCCGTGACCCAGTCGGCGACGTAGCCGGGGCCGCCGAGGCTCGGTGAATTGAACACCCCGGTGAGGAGGGCGCCGACGATGCCACCGACGCCGTGGATGCCGAAGACGTCGAGCGAGTCGTCGGCGCCGAGCAGCTTCTTGAGGCCACTCACGCCCCACAGGCAGGCAAAGCCGGCGACCAGGCCGATGACGAGCCCGCCGCCGATGCCGACGTTGCCGGCAGCCGGCGTGATGGCCACGAGGCCGGCCACCGCACCCGAGGCCGCGCCCAGCATGGAGGCCTTGCCCTTGACCAGCGCCTCGCCCACGCACCAGGCCAGCACCGCCGCGGCCGTGGCCGCCAACGTGTTGATGAAAGCCAATGCCGCGAAGCCGTTGGCCTCGAGCGCCGAGCCGGCGTTAAAGCCGAACCAGCCCACCCACAGCAGCGCCGCCCCCACCATGGTGAGCGTGAGCGAATGCGGCGTGAACGACTCCTTGCCCAAGCCCACCCGCTTGCCGAGCATGTAGGCGCCCACCAGGCCGGCGACCGCCGCGTTGATGTGCACCACGGTGCCGCCGGCGAAGTCGAGCGCACCCATCTGCCAAAGGTAGCCGGCCTTGCCGAGCATTTCGTCGGCCACCGCCGCGCTGCTGTAGGCGTCCGGGCCCATCCAGAACCACACCATGTGCGCGATCGGGGTGTAGCTGAAGGTGAACCAGAGCGCCATGAACAGCAACACCGCCGAGAACTTCATGCGCTCGGCGAAGGCGCCCACGATCAGGCAACAGGTGATGGCCGCAAAGGTGGCCTGGAAGGCCGCGAACACGATCTCCGGGATGACGACGCCCTTGCTGAAGGTGGCGGCGTTGGCAAAGGTGCCAGCGGCGTTGTCCCACACGCCCTTCATCATGAAGCGGTCGAAGCCGCCGATGAAGGCGTTGCCCTCGGTGAAGGCCAGGCTGTAGCCGTAGACGAACCACAGCACCACGATCATCGAGAAAGTGACGAACACCTGCATGAGCACCGAGAGCATGTTCTTGCTGCGCACCAGGCCGCCGTAGAACAGCGCCAGACCCGGTATGGTCATGAGGATGACCAACAAGGTGGAAACCATCATCCACGCGGTGTCGCCCTTGTTGGGCACCGGCGCGGCGGCGGTCGCCGCGCCGGCTTCGGCGGTTGCAGCCGCAGCCGCCGGATCGGCCGGCATCGCCGCCATCGAGGCGGCCGCGGCGGGCGGCGCCGCGGCATCTTGGGCCAGTGCCGTGTCGGCCAGGCCGAACACCGCCAGACCAAGGGCCAGCGACATGGCCAGGGAGGCAAGTAGTTTTCTCATGGGGGTCTCGTTGTGGGTCTCTCGAGGGGTTTGGCGGGGAAAAGCGGCGGCGCCGAGCGCGCTCGACTAGAGCGCGTCCTTGCCGGTCTCGCCGGTACGGATGCGCACGACCTGCTCGAGGTCGGTGACGAAGACCTTGCCGTCGCCGATCTTGCCGGTGCGCGCCGAAGCCTCGATGGCCTCAATGACCCGCTCGACCACGGCGTCGTCGACGGCGGCTTCGATCTTGACCTTGGGCAGAAAGTCGACCACGTACTCCGCGCCGCGGTACAGCTCGGTGTGGCCCTTTTGTCGGCCGAAGCCCTTGACTTCGGTCACGGTGATGCCCTGCACGCCGATCGCGCTCAGGGCCTCACGCACTTCATCGAGCTTGAAAGGCTTGACGATGGCAGTCACCATTTTCATGGCGGTCTCCTTCAACGGTTGAGAGGGCGAAGACTCAGAAGGTCTTCGAGAGCGAAATCACGGCCTTGGTTTTGCCGCCGGCCTCGAGGAAGGCCGACTCGGCGGTGCGGAAGAAGTCCTTCTCCGAGGTGCCGACCACGGCGGCGCCGAACAGCCAGCCGCTGAAGTCCTTGGTGACGCCGATCTTGTAGTCGGAGATGGTGTCTTCGTTGGCGAACACATAGCCCAACGCAAACGCCTGCTCGCCTTCTTCGACCTTTTGCAGGCCGTAGTGAGCCACCAGGCCCCAGCCGCTGCCAAGGTCCATGGTGCCGCTCAGGTCGAGGTACCAGGAGCCTTTGGTGTCGATCTCGGTCGGGTAGCTCGGCGCTTCGCCGAGCGAGAAGAACTTGGTGGTGGCGTAGTACCACTTGGCCGAAAGCGTGCTGTAGGAGGCGCCGATGTAGAACTCGCCGTTCTTGATCTTGGTGGTGCCTTGCGCGCCGCTGTTGGGATAGAGGTAGTAGATGTAGCCGAGGTCATAGCCGACATCGCCGACGCTGCTCTTGTAGCCGCCGTAAAAGTCCATCTCGAGGCTGGCGCCGTTGTAGAGGCCTTGCTCGACGTTGGAGTTCCAGTTGCCGATGTAGAAGCCGCTCGAGTGGCCGATGTCGAAGCCGCCCTGGAAGGCGGGCTTGTAGCCGGTTTGGGTGAAACCGCGGAAACGGTAGTCGCTGTAGAGACCGGCGTTGCCAGTGATCGTCCAGTCGGGCTTGCCCTCGGGCGTCGTCGCCAGTTGCGCCTGGGCGCACACCGAACACACGGCGAGCGCAACCGCCAAGGCCATCTTTGTCGTTTGCATGAATGGGTATCTCCGAATTGAGGGTGAGCACGGTTGACCAAGGGGCATTGCGCACGAACCATGCCAATGCGCGACGATAGAAACTGCTCCCCGCCAATCCCTAAAAGGCGCTGTACGCCCCAAACGCGGGCTCGCGAGTTGATTCGCGGCACCAATGCGGAGCATTCATGTCCTTGAGCGGGCGTGTGCTCGGTCCGGCCGCCCGGATTCGTGCGGATCGCGGCGCCAGGGCGCCGTGCCATCATCGCCGCCCATGTCACTTGCCGTTGTCCACAGCCGCGCCCTCGACGGCCTCGCCGCACCCGAGGTCACCGTCGAGGTGCATCTGGCCAATGGCCTGCCGAGCTTCACTCTGGTGGGCTTGGCCGACACGGAAGTCAAGGAAGCGCGCGAGCGGGTGCGTGCCGCGCTGCAAAACAGCGGCCTGGAGTTTCCGCACAACAAGCGCATCACCGTCAACCTGGCGCCGGCCGACCTGCCCAAGGAGTCGGGCCGCTTCGACCTGCCGATCGCCCTGGGCATCCTCGCCGCCAGCGGCCAGATCGACGCG
>JANONH010000009.1:0-12795 GCA_031420735.1 Methylibium sp. | reverse complement strand
GGGCTTCGTCGCGCTGCACGCCGAACGCCTCGATGTCATCGAGCGCCAGGTCGACCTCGAGCGGCCGCTGGGCCGAGGGTTGCGCCATGAGCGGCGTGGTCGCAAGCAAGCGCTCGAACACCCCGCCATAGTTGTTGCCCTCGATGCCGGCGCTGGCCTCGCTCAAGGGCAGTGCCAGGTCGACCGCATTGCCGCTCTCCGCTTCCGAGCGGTCGCGGGCGATCGAATAGAGCAACATCAACTCACGGTAAGCCGGTAGGTCGAAGCTTTCGGACTGCGCATCGTCGCTGTCGGCGCCGTCGGCCTTCAGCAAGCTGGCCTCGAGCACCTCGAGAGCGCGCTGCGGCGAGAGCCACAGGCCTTCGAGTCGGGCGATGACCGCCGGGTACTCCTCGAGCGAGCGCCCCGCTAAAAGCTCGGTCTCCCAAGCGGGCGCATAGGCGTTAAAGCGCTCGTTGAAACGTTCGCGCAAACGCTCGTACTCGAGCCGGTCGTCCAGGCGTTTGTGGATTTCGAGCAATTTCAGGTAGGGCAAGGGGCTGCTGCCCGCGGTGCTGCGCAAGTGGCCCATCAGCAGTTCGATCGCAGCGCCGTCCTGCCCGAGAACGACGAAGAACTCCGCCTGTTGTTCCAGGTCGATCAGTTCTTCGACCGAGACCTCACGTCTTTGAGCGGCGCTGAGTGGCGCCACGCCGCCGAGCGGCACCGAGCCCGAGGCACGGAAATCGGCTTGCCCCGAAGTGGGATGCCGGGTGAGTGAACGCGTCTCGTCGAAGCCGTCGACCGGGCTTCGTTGGCTGACCCAGGAATCGAGTGTTGGCACCAAAGCGGAGCCGCCCGCAGCGGCCGTGCTCGGCGCCGCATCGGCCTGCTTTTTTACCGGGCCCTCGGTCGCCGCTTGAATGTTCCAGGCATGCGTCTGGCGCTCGACATTGCGCTGCCGCCACAACCACACCAGTGCGCCGAACGACAGGGCGAGCAACGCCAACAGCGCGTAGACCACGGGGTTGCTGAAGCTCGCCTGTTCGGCGTGCTGCAGGCGCAACTGAAGGCCGTGAATGGACTGCTGCGCCGCAAGGGTGTCGGCGCGCAAGGCACCGACTGCCGCTTCCAACTCCGCGACGCGGGCTCGAGCGGCCGTCTCGCCGCCGGGCTCGGCCGTCGGCGCGCTGCTCGCGGCCGCCTCAGGCGCTGCGGCGCTGGCAGCAGCAGCCACTGCCGCCGGCTTTGGCGATGCCGCCGCCGGCGCAACTGCACCCGCCTCCATCGGTGCCAACCGCAGCCGCGAGCCCGTGCTGGCCTGGGCAACGCGCCGCGCGGGGCGCGCAGGCGAACGCACTTTGGCGGTCGCAGCGGCACGGGGTTTCTCGGTCGCAGCCTCGCGAGGCGCGAGCGCCGAAGCCCGGCTGGGCACCGGCGGCGCGTCGGCGCGCAACGCATCGGACGGCGCCGGTGGGGCGTCGCTCGGCGCCGACGCCGAGGCGGAAACGGCTGGCGTCGAGGCTTCCTCGACGCCAGCCGATGGCTCGCTCCCGTTCGCCTCCGTCACCGTCACCGTCGGCGGATCGGCGAACAGAACGAAGCTGCGCGTCACCTTGAACGTGCAGCCGACGCTCACCTGCACGTTCACGAGCGGCTCATCGACGCGCGTGGTGGTGTGAACACGCAGCACCCGCTCGGTCGCCGAAGGCACTGCCGGATCGAGCTTGAAAGAGGTGGTCCCGGCTTGCTGTCTGACATCGGCGAAATGCACCTCGCCCGAGATGCACTCCTGCGAGGCCGCTTCGCCCGGCTCCAGGTGCAGCGGTATCGCGAGTTGCAGCGGCTGCCCGAGAACGGCAGTCGTGGGCAAGCGACCGAAACCCACGGCGAGCGTGCTGTCGACCGCGACCCCAAAAGCCAAGCCCAAGGCCAGCGTTCTCAACGAGAAATACATGTTTCTTGCTCTCCCCCCATCCTCAATGACTCTAGCATGGCGCATGCGGCGACTCGCCCTGCGCGGCGGCCCTGGGGCCGGCTGCAGACGGGCCGTATACATTCGTCCCGCGACGTCGGCATCCAGGCGTTGATTTCCACGCGTCGCGCCACCCGACTCGCGAAGATCGACCCTTGCGCTTGCCGCGACGGCCCGGCGATGCTTCGGCTGCGCGCCAGACCGTCTTGCGAAACCGTTAGAGTCCAGCCCAAACCACCGATCAATCGCCAACCTACTCCAGCCTCGGCATCATGGACAGCAACAGCGGCACCAAGCCCGTGTCGGGCCAACATGCCTTCGACGTCGACTCGCTCGAAACCTACCTAGAGCAACATCTCGCGGAGTTCTCGCGCCCCTTGCGAGTGGAGCAATTCAAGGGTGGTCAATCCAACCCGACCTACAAACTCACCACGCCAGCGGGGAGCTACGTCTTGCGCAGCAAGCCCGGCCCTCAGGCACGCCTGCTGCCCTCGGCACACGCCATCGAGCGCGAGTACAGGGTCATGCGGGCCTTGGCCGACAGCGATGTTCCGGTGGCGCGCATGCACCTGCTTTGCGAGGACGAGTCGGTCATCGGCCGCGCCTTCTACGTCATGGAATTCGTCGAAGGCCGTGTGCTGTGGGATCAATCGCTACCGGGCCTCGGCAAGGCCGAGCGCGGGGCGATTTACGACGAAATGAACCGCGTGATGGCGGCGCTGCACAAGGTCGACGCCACGGCCTGCGGTCTGGCCGGGTTCGGGAAACCGGGCAACTACTTCGAGCGGCAGATCGC
This sequence comes from Methylibium sp., assembly GCA_031420735.1. Classification (GTDB taxonomy): domain Bacteria; phylum Pseudomonadota; class Gammaproteobacteria; order Burkholderiales; family Burkholderiaceae_C; genus Methylibium. The sequence continues at coordinate 10,045 of JANONH010000009.1, read as the reverse complement.
CCGCTGGAGCCGCCAGTACCAAGCGTCGGTCACCGAACCGATCGACGCCATGGACCGGCTCATCGAGTGGTTGCCCGCGCACATACCGCAGAGTGCGAAAGACGCTTCTCAAACAAGCATCGTTCATGGCGACTACCGGCTCGACAACCTGATCTTCCACCCGACCGAGGCGCGCATTCTGGCCGTGCTCGACTGGGAGCTCTCCACCCTGGGGCACCCCTTGGCCGACTTCAGTTACCACTGCATGAGTTGGCACATTACGCCGGGGAGCTTTCGGGGGATCGGCGGGCTCGACTTGGCGAGCCTGGGTATTCCCGACGAGGCCCACTACATTCGCAGCTATTGCGAACGCACCGGCCGCGCCAGCCCCGAGGCGCTGATGGTCGACTGGAACTTTTATCTCGCGTACAACCTTTTCCGCTTGGCCGGCATCCTCCAGGGCATCGCCCGGCGGGTGGTCGACGGCACCGCGGCCAGCGACGAAGCCCGCCAGGCCGGCGCCGGTGCGAGGCCGCTGGCCGAGATGGGCTGGGACATCGCTCGCAACACTCATTGATCAAGGAAGAAGAACATGGACTTCGAGTATTCGCCCCGCACCCAAGACCTGCAAGCCCGGCTGGTGGCCTTCATGGACCGCCACGTCTACCCGGCCGAAGCGGCTTACTGGGCCGAGATCGCTGCCAACACGGCGGCCGGCAGGCGCTGGACGCCACTGGCGCTCATTGAAGGCCTCAAGCGCAAGGCGCGCGATGAAGGTCTCTGGAACCTGTTCCTGCCAGCCAGCGCCGACGGCAGCGACGACCACGCCCAGGGCGAGGGCTCCGATTACGGCGCCGGCCTCGGCAACCAAGAGTACGGCCCGCTCGCGGAGATCATGGGTCGCGTGCCTTGGGCGAGCGAAGTGTTCAACTGCTCGGCGCCCGACACCGGCAACATGGAAACCCTGGTTCGCTACGGCTCGGCCGAGCACAAACGGCGCTGGCTCGAGCCCTTGCTGCGCGGCGAGATTCGCAGTGCCTTCGTCATGACGGAGCCGGACGTCGCGTCGAGCGACGCGACCAACATCACTTCCACCGTGCGCCGGGATGGCCAAGACTACGTGATCGACGGTCGCAAATGGTGGATCTCGGGCGCCGGCGATCCGCGCTGTGCCATCTACATCTTCATGGGCAAGACCGACGCCGAAGCGCCGCGCCACGAGCAACAGTCGATGATCCTCGTGCCCAGCGACACGCCGGGCATCACGGTGCTGCGCCCGCTTTCGGTGTTCGGCTACGACGACGCGCCGCATGGCCACTGCGAAATCGCCTTCGACAAGGTGCGCGTGCCGGCCAGCAACATCTTGCTTGGCGAAGGCCGCGGCTTCGAGATCGCCCAGGGCCGACTGGGCCCCGGGCGCATCCACCACTGCATGCGCCTGGTGGGCTTGGCCGAACGCGCGCTGGAGTTGATGTGCAAGCGCAGTTCGTCGCGCGTGGCGTTCGGCCGCCCGGTGGCCGACCAGGGCGTCACGCGCGAACGCATTGCCGAGGCGCGCTGCAAGATCGACATGGCGCGCCTGTTGACGCTCAAGGCGGCCTGGAAGATGGACGTGGCCGGCAACAAGGCCGCCAAGGCCGAGATCGCCATGATCAAGGTGGTGGCGCCCACCATGGCCTGCCAGGTCATCGACTGGGCGATCCAGGCGCACGGCGGCGGCGGCATGTGCGAGGATTTCCCGCTCGCTTATTTCTACACCCTGGCGCGCACCTTGCGCTTTGCGGACGGACCCGACGAAGTGCATCGCAACGCGATCGCCAAGGCGGAACTGGGCAAGTACGCCGCCGCGCGCGCCACCTGAGGACCGCCTTGGCCCGCCCCAAGGGCCGCCTTGGCCGGCCACATAAGGGTCGGCTAAGCCCGCCTCACAAGGCCGGCCCTGGGCAAGCCGCTCACGGAAACCTGCGCAGCGCTTCAGCGCCCTTGGTTTTCCGGCGGGTCCAGCGGGAAGCCGGAGGGCAACTGGCTCTGCCAAGCGGTCGAGGCCGTGGTCGGCCACTGCTGCTGCCCGACCACGCCCTCTGACACCGACACGGCACTGCGCGCCGCGGCTTCAAAGAGCGCCAGGACGCCGTCGAGCACCAAAGCATCGGGGCTGAGCGACTCCATGCGCAAGTACAGGCGCCCTCGAAGCGCCATCAGGACGATCGGATCGTCGTTGCCAAGCCAGGTGCGCCCGGCAGTGTCGAGTTGCGCGACGACCTCGGGCGACAACCAGGTGGCGAGCGAGGCATCGTCGTTGGTTACGGCAGTGAAGCGCGAGCGCACGGCCTTGAGGCCGGGCAATTGCGCCTTGGCGAACATCGCGAGCCAGCGCATTTCCTCCGGCATGCCGGAGTCGATTCGCGTCTGCATATCCTGAGTAAAAAGCGCGTAGGCGGCCTGTTCGAGTTCCTCGGCGAGGCCGCGCGAGATCAGGAGCATTTGGAGATTTGGTGCCAAGCCGAGATCCATGCGCAAGCGAAGCTCGCGATCGAGCAAGTAAGCGCGTTGCGGCGCGCCCCACTCGAGCCGCCATGGCGTGCCATGGATTGCGCCTTCGACGACCACGCCATCTTCCACGGGAACCCGCTTGACGCGGTGACCCCGCGAGCGCGCCCAGGCCAACATGGCGCGTGCGTCCGTCCCCGCGCTTTTGCTGCCACCTATCCAGCGTTTGAGCATCTGCAGCATGGAATCAGTGGCGATGAATTAAAAGGGCCGACGCGCCGCCACGCACGAATGCGCACGCCGGTAACCCAGGTTGGAAAGGCGCTCGAAGTGTATTCCCGGGCCGCACCGACGGCCACGAGGTCCACATCACGTTAAAGCTATGCGCTCACCAGCTCGCTTCGCGGTCCGGCGTGGCGCCGATGCGGTGGATCGAGAGATCGGCGCCCATGTGTTCTTCTTCCTGCGTGAGGCGCAGGCCGACCGTGACGCGCAGCAGGCCGTAGACGGCGAAGCCGCCCACGAGCGCCCAGGCCACGCCGACGAGCGTGCCCACGGCCTGCGCTGCCAGGCTCACGCCGCCCAGGCCGCCGAGCGCGGTGCTGCCAAAGATGCCGCAGGCGATGCCGCCCCAGGCGCCGCACAGGCCGTGCAGCGGCCACACGCCAAGCACGTCGTCGATCTTCCAGCGGTTTTGCGTGAGGGTAAACATGACGACGAACACCGCCCCGGCCACGCCACCCACCACGAGTGCGCCGCCCGGGTGCATGACGTCGGAGCCGGCGCACACCGCCACCAGGCCCGCCAGCGGCCCGTTGTAGGCGAAGCCGGGGTCGTTCTTGCCGAGCAACACCGCCACCAGGGTGCCGCCGGCCATGGCCATGAGCGAATTGACGGCCACGAGCCCGGAGATTTTGTCGATGGTCTGCGCGCTCATCACGTTAAAGCCAAACCAGCCCACCGCCAGCACCCAGGCGCCCAGCGATAGAAACGGAATGCTCGAAGGCGGGTGCGCGCTCACGGCGCCGTCTTTACGGTAACGGTTGCGCCGCGCTCCCAGCAACAGCACCGCGGCCAGGCCGATCCAGCCGCCCACGGCGTGCACCACCACGCTGCCGGCGAAGTCATGGAAGGGCACGCCGAACGACGCCTCCATCCAGGCCTGGAAACCAAAGCGAGTGCCCCACACGGCGCCCTCGAAAAGCGGGTAGATCAGGCCCACCAGCGCCACTGTAGCCAGCACCTGCGGCCCGAAACGCGCCCGCTCGGCGATGCCGCCCGAGACGATGGCCGGAATGGCGGCCGCGAAGGTCAGCAGGAAGAAAAACTTGACGAGTTCGTAGCCGTTCTTCGCCGCCAGCGCCGGGGCGCCAACGAAGAAGTCCACGCCGTAAGCCACCGTGTAGCCAATGAAGAAGTACACGACCGTGGAGACGGCGAAATCCACCAGGATTTTCACCAGTGCATTGACCTGGTTCTTGGCCCGCACCGTGCCAAGCTCCAGGAACGCGAAGCCCGCGTGCATGGCCAGCACCATGATGGCGCCCAGCAAAATGAACAGGGCGTCGGTGCCCTGCTTGACTTGATCCATGGGTCCCTCCCGTGGGCTTTGAATCGAGCGACGAGCTTCTTTGTCGCCGTGCACCGTGGCGGCGCCTCGGACATGGGCCAAACCACAACAGTGGTCCCGGTTTGGGCGCGGCGATTATGACGCCGCGTTGCTGCTTCTCGTATTGGCAATCTACAGGTGCATAAGCGGTGGTTTCGAGCGGCGGGCGGTGCCGCGGCAGGGCGGTCCACGGTGTCTTCGATGCGGCGTTCGCCGCCAACTCAGGCCGCAGTAGCGTGTCACGCTTGCTGCCTCGACGTGACAACCGCCGTGCGCGCCTGGACTCGCACGGCAGCGGCACGCCTCGATAATCGCCCCGAGACGAGCTCCTGCCCAAAGGAGCACTTGCGAAAACGCACCCGTGGAAGCGGCGTGCCGTCACGGACAAGGCACACGAGTCGATGAAACTGCGCTTCAAGACCACTCGGCCCAACACACGCGGCCCGACCGAGCCATCGCTTCGCTTCGCCGGCCTGAGCCTCGCCTTCTTCGCCGCCTGCGCGGTCTTCGCCATCGGCCTCTTGCTGACCGGGGCTGCGGTCCAGTGGCAACAGCGCAACGCCCTGGCGCAGTCGAGCGGGCGCTTAGATAACCATGTGGAGCGGCTGCAAAGCGACATCGTCAGGCGCTTCAACCAGCCGGTCTACGGCCTCATGGGCGTGCGCGGCTTGTACGCAAACAAGGGGCTTCAACCCGTTGGGCGCGCCGCGTTTGGCGCCTACGTCGAGTCGCGCGACCTCGCAACCGAATTCCCGGGCGTGCGCGGCTTCGGCTTCGTCGAACACGTACTGCGCAAGGACCTCGACGCCTTTATGGCGAGCGAGAGGGCCGACCAGGCACCGGGGTTCACGGTGCGCACGAGCGGCGATGCCGCCGACCTTTATGTCATCAAGCACATCGAGCCGCTGTCGCAAAATTACCCTGCCTGGGGGTTTGACATGGGCTCCGAAGCGGTGCGCCGCGACGCCGTGAACCGGGCCATCGACAGCGGCAAGCCCACGCTTTCCGGGCGCGTCGCCCTGGCGCAAGACGACCACCGCGGCCCCGGCTTCGTGTATCTCCTGCCGGTGTTTCGCGCCGGCAGCCACCCCGCAACCCCCGAGCAGCGGCGTGCGGCGCTGCTCGGGCTGTTGTTCTCGCCGATCGTGGTCGAAGAGATCATGGCCGGCGCCGTGAGCAGTGGCGATGGCCAGGTCGACTTCCAGCTCTTCGACGCGGCGGGCGAGCCGTCCGCAGCGCCGATTTTCGATTCCGCGCACACCCGCGCGGCGCCACCCGCCGATGCACCCGCCGCGCTCACCTCCGGCGGTGAGCCCCTGCGCGCTTCGCGCAGCTTCGTGGTCGGTGGGCAGACGCTTGGCTTGCGCGTGACCACCACCGCGCTGTTCGACGCCGGCTCCAACCGCCGCGCACCGCAGTGGCTGGGGCTCGGGGGCGCCCTGCTCAGCACCATGCTGGCTTTTTGCGTCTGGTTGCTCGCGGCAGGGCGTGTGCGCGCCTTGCGCATGGCGCAGGCCATGACGGCCGACCTCGAGCGTCTCGCGCGGGTCGCGCGCCACACCTCGGACGCGGTGACCATCACCGACCTCGAGGGCCGCATCAACTGGGTCAACGACGGCTATTCGCGCATGACCGGGCGGCCTTTCGAAGCAGCGCTGGAGCGTTTGGCCCCCGCGCTGGAGCCGCTGCTCGGGCCGGCGCAGGCGAACACGCCGAGCTTGCAAGACGGCTTCAAGGGCGAGCGCTGCGAAGCAAGCGGGGGTGCACCACCGCGCTGGTTGGACGTGGAAGTCCAGCCCCTGAACGACGCACTCGGTCGCCCGGCGGGATTCATGGTGATCGAATCCGACACCACCGAGCGCAAGTGCGCCGAAGAAGCGCTGCTGCGCGAGCGAGCGCGGCTGGCGAGCATTCTCGAGGGCACGCATGCGGGCACCTGGGAGTGGGACGTGCAAACCGGCGACTACCGCTGCAGCGAGCGCTGGGCCGAAATGCTCGGCTGGACGCTGGCCGAACTCGCCCCGCTCACCGGCCAGACTTGGCTCGAGCTCGCCCACCCCGACGACATCGGCCGAGTCGGTAAATTGCTTGAAAAGCATTTCAGCGGCGAGCTGAGCTACTACGCTGCCGAGCTGCGCTTGCGCCACCGACAGGGGCACTGGGTGTGGGTCCAGGACCGCGGGCGCGTGGCCTCGTGGCTGCCCGATGGGCGGCCTGGCACGATGGCCGGCACGCAGATGGACATCAGCGAGAGAAAGCACGCCGAGGCCGAGCTGAGCTCGAGCCGCGCCTTCCTCGACCGTGCCGGGCGCCTCGCGGGAGTCGGTGGCTGGCAGATCGATCTCGGCAGTGGCGCGATCATCTGGTCCGACGAGACCTGCCGCATCCATGAAATGCCCGCTGGCCACCGACCGAGCCTGGACGAAGCCCTCGGCTTTTATACGAGCGAGTCGCGCGCGCCCGTCGAAGAAGCCGTGCAGAAGGCCATGCGAGACGGCACGCCATGGGATCTGGAACTGCAGTTGCTCACCGCCAGCGGCCGCCACATCTGGGTGCGCGCCGTCGGCGAAGCCGAGCACGAAGAGGGCCGTGCCGTGCGACTGGTCGGCGCCTTGCAAGACATCAGCGCGCGGCACGCCATGGAAGACCAACTGCGGCGCAACAATGCGCTCAAGCGCAGCATCCTCGACAACCTGCCCTGCGGCCTTAGTGTGTTCGACGGCGAGCTCCGGCTCGTTGCCCACAACCGCCAGTTCGGCGCGCTGCTCGAACTCCCCGACGCACTCCTCGAAGCGGCAGGAGACGCACCCGCCACGCTGCCGGTCCTGGTCGATCACATGGCGCGCCACGGCAATTTCGGGCCGGGCAGCGCCGAGCCCATCGTCGCCGACATCATGCGCAAGATGCTCGCCCCGGCCGTACAGAGGCACGAGCACCGCCGATCCAACGGCACAACGCTCGAAGTCCGCAACGCCCAGATGCCGGGCGGCGGCTTTGTCTCCACCTGCACCGACATCACCGAGCAAAAACGCACCGAGGCCGCGCTGGAGGCGACCACCGCCTTGCTGCGCTCGGTGCTCGACGCCGCCTCCGAGGTCGCCGTCATCGCAACCGGGCGCGACCTGCTCATCTCGGTTTTCAACAAGGGCGCCGAACGCATGCTCGGCTATGCCGCCGAAGAAGTGCTGGGCCTGCACACGCCGGCCCTGTTCGCGGACCCGGCGCAGGTCGAGGAACGCAGCCGCGAGGCCAGCCTCGAATTCGGCCGCCCGATACGCGGACCGGCGGTGCTGTTGGCGCCCGAACTTCTGGGCCGCCCGCGCGAGTGGCGCTTCGTGCGCAAGGACTCGAGCCGGCTCGTCGTCTCACTGGCCGTTACCGCCACGCGGGCGCAGGACGGCGCCATTTCCGGCTACCTCGGCGTCGCCCACGACGTAACGCTGCAGAAGGAACACGAGGCATCGCTGCGCGAAGCCCTGCTGCGCGCCGAAGCCGCCAGCGTGGCCAAGAGCCAGTTTCTGGCCAACACGAGCCACGAGATTCGCACCCCGATGAACGCCATCCTGGGCATGCTGGCGCTGCTGCAGAGAACGGCCCTCACCGAGCGCCAGCGCGATTACGCTGCCAAGACCGAGGGCGCCGCACGCTCGCTGCTGGGCCTGCTCAATGACATCCTCGATTTCTCCAAGGTCGAGGCCGGCAAGATGCCCTTGGACCTGCAGCCATTCGACATCGAGACGCTGCTGCGTGAGCTCGCGGTCATCCTGGAGGCCAATGTGGGCGACAAGCCGGTCGAAGTGCGGTTCGACGTCGACCCGGCCCTGCCCCGCCAACTCGTCGGCGACGGCATGCGCTTGTTGCAGATCCTCATCAACCTGGGCGGCAATGCGGTCAAGTTCACCGAACGCGGCCAGGTCGCGGTGCGTCTGCGCAAGCTCTGCAGCGACGAGCGCGAAGTGAGCTTCGCGATTGCCGTGGAAGACAGCGGCATCGGCATCGCGGCGGAGCAGCACGCGCATGTCTTCGACGGCTTCTCGCAGGCCGAGGCCTCCACCACGCGGCGCTTCGGCGGCACCGGCCTCGGCCTGGCCATCTCCAAACGGCTGGTGGCGCTGATGGGCGGCGAGCTGCGGCTGGAGAGCACGCTCGGGGTGGGCAGCCGCTTTCACTTCGAGCTGTGCCTGCCGCTGGCCCGGCCGCACGAAAGAGACGGGCACGAGGCCCCTGTTCTCTCCGCGGGCGGCACCGAGTGCAAGCTCAGTGCGGCCGGCCTGGTGGCGCCGCGCACGGGCGACAGCGGTCTCGGCAGCCTCGATGCGTTCGAATCGCACGCGAGCTTGCCGGCGCTCGGCGGCGCCGGCCCCGCGCGCCTGCCCGGCCTGCGCGTGCTGCTGGTCGAAGACAACGCCATCAACCGCCAGGTCGCCGTGGAGCTGCTCGAGAGCGAAGGCGCCGTGGTCACGCTCGCCGCCAATGGAAGCGAAGGCGTGCAGGCGGTGCTGCAGGCCGCGGAGCGTTTGGACGCCGTGCTTATGGACATCCAGATGCCGGTGATGGACGGTTATTGCGCCACCGCCCTGATCCGCGAGCACTTCGATGCGGCGCAGTTGCCGATCGTCGCCATGACCGCCAACGCCATGCCCGGCGACCGCGAAGCTTGCCTTGCCGCCGGCATGAACGACCACGTCGGCAAACCCTTCGATCTGTCGCAGGTGGTGGCCACGCTGCTGCGCCATGCCGGCGCCGCGGTCCGCGCGCGACAAGACGCCGCCAGCGCGGCCGCAAGCGGGGCGAGCCCGGCGCAAGGCCGGACGCCCGCGCCGGCAACGGCGCTCGAGCAAGCATTCGCAGACGCGCAATATGCCGGCGTCGATTTGCGGGGCGCCCTCCAGCGCCTGGGGGGCCGCAGCGACGTCTACCTGCGCCTGCTGGACTCCTTCGCCGGCGACCTGCGCGGCCTGCCGGCGCAACTGGACGCGCTGCTGGCGCGGGGCGCGCGCGAGGACGCGGTGCGTCTGATGCACGGCTACAAGGGTCTTGCTGGCACTCTGGGTGTGGTGGCGCTCGCGCGCGTGGCGGGCGAGGCCGAACACCGGCTGCAAAGCGAGGCTACCGGCAGCACGACGCCGGACCTGGTGATCGCCGTGACCGCTGCCTCGCAGGCCGCGCTCGCCGCTCTGGAGCGGGTCGCGCACGCCACTCGCGCGCTGCCAGGGGTGCGGGTCCGCGCGCCAGCCCGCGCGCCGGTCGAGAGCGACGCCACGGTTGCCGAAACCCGGCTCTTCATGCAAGTCGGCGAACTGCGCGCGGTGCTCGAGCGCGCCGACATGCACGCGCTCGAACTCCATGCACGCCTGCAAGCCCAGGCTTGGCCTCGGGTGTTTGCGCAAGCGCTTGAACTCCTCGACGAAGCCATGGCGGCGCTGGACTTCCGTCGCGCCGTCGCGCACTGCCGCTCGCTGCTCGAAATCCACGAACCGACACCACCATGAACGCCACCGATTTCACGCCGCTCGCCCTGCCCGGGGTGCCTCTGGCGCGGCCCAAGTTGCTGGTCGTCGACGACCAGGCGGCCAACATTCAGGCCCTCTACCAAGTCTTCCACGCCGACCACCAGATTTTCATGGCCACCAACGGGCTCGAGGCGCTGGACGTGTGCCGCGAGCAGCAACCCGACCTGGTGCTGCTCGACGTGGTGATGCCCGGCATGGACGGCTACGAGGTCTGCATCCAACTCAAGGCCGACGCCGCCACGCGCGACATTCCCGTCATCTTCGTGACCGCCCGCGACGACGAGCTGGCCGAAACGCGCGGCCTGGCCAGCGGCGCGGTCGACTTCATTGCCAAGCCCATCAACCCGGCCGTGGTGCGCGCGCGCGTGAAGACACACCTCACGCTCAAGGCGCAGTCCGACCTGCTGCGCGAGCTGGCCTTCAGCGACGGCCTGACCGGCGTGGCCAACCGCCG
>JANONH010000008.1:0-3019 GCA_031420735.1 Methylibium sp. | reverse complement strand
GACCGCCTCCAAGCGAGGCAGCAACTGGCGCAGCTTGGCAGCCACCGCAGCGTTGCGTGCCAGCAGGGCCCAGTCACCGTCCTGCGAGACCGGGCCGGGCCGCACCTGCTGGGCCAGCGACGGCGGCATCGCCGTGGCGATCGCGGCGAATCGCGCGTTCGACTCGCGCAGCAGCGACTGCAGCCGTGCCAGCGGGGCCGACTGCGCCAGTGCCTGCCCGATCGGCAGGGCTGCTGGCATGGAAGTGTGCCGAGGAGCGTTCATGGGGGAGGGCGCATAGCATGCAGATCATAGTCACCCATGGGCGGCTGGCGCGCGCGCGGGTGATCAGCCTGCCGTTGTGGAAGCTACTGCTGGCGGGCTCAGGCCTGACCGTCCTCATGCTTGCCGCGTCGGGCAGCGCTTATCACTTCGTCGTTATGAAAGCAGCCAGCGAGAACTGGCCCGTTGCCGGGCACGTCATGAAGCTGGTGATCAAGGACGAAACGGCTCAACGCGAGCGCTTCATGCGCGAGAACCTCGACGCCATGGCGTCCAAGGTGGGTGAAATGCAGGCCAAGCTGCTCAGGCTCGAGGCCATGGGCGAGCGGGTGTCGGGCATGGCCGGGCTCAAGCCGGAAGACCTGCGTGGCTTGGACGCCCAGCCCGTTGAGCGCGGCCCTGTGCCGGCAGGCCGCGGCGGGCGTGGCGGGCCCCATGTGCCACTTGCCTCGGCATCGACGGAGCAACTGCATGCGAGCCTGGCTGCGCTGCACGATGAAGCCGACTTGCGCAGCGATGTCTTCACCTTGGTCGAATCGCGCCTGATGGAGACGCGGCTGCTGGCCCTGATGGTGCCCAGTTCGCCGCCCGTGAAGGGGCCCGTCGGCTCAGGCTTCGGTTTTCGCACGGACCCGTTCACCGGGCGCGGCGCCCTGCACACCGGGCTCGATTTCGCTGCCGAGACGGGCACTGCGATCCTGGCGGCCGCGGGCGGTGTGGTGCGCAGCGCCGAGCACCAGGCAGCCTATGGTCGCACGGTGGAAATCGACCACGGCAACGGTTTGGTGACGCGTTATGCCCACGCTTCCAGGCTCCTCGTTGGCGCCGGCGACCTGATCCGGCGCGGCCAGCCGATCGCCGAAGTTGGCAGTACGGGGCGCTCCACTGGCCCCCATCTGCACTTCGAAGTCTTGGTTGAAGGGGTGCCTCAGGACCCGGCCCGCTTTCTCGGCAAGGCCAGCCGGCGCGGCCCCGTGGCGGTGGCGGAGGGAGCGCGCGGCAGCGACGCGACTGCGCCGTAAGCGCGGCCGCGCGCTCGCTGGCGACCGCCTTCGCCGCTGGGGGCCGGTGGTAAAGTGAAGCCTTGAACAGCGGCGCCTAGCAGGCGCCGCTCTCGTTATTCGAGGGCACTGGCCGCGGTCGCCTGCAAGCAGTGCGGCCCTCGGTCCGCGCTGCCCTTAACCCCACTGCCTCGAACCCTGCATGTTGCCCAAGCTCCTCACTTCGATTTTCGGCAGCCGCAACGATCGCCTGCTCAAACAGTACCGCGTCGTCGTCGAGCAAATCAATGCGCTCGAGCCGCAATTCGAGAAGCTCTCCGACGCCGAACTGCGCTCGTGCACCGACACGCTGCGACAGCGCGTCGCCGAAGGCGCCGCGCTCGACGACTTGTTGCCCGAAGCGTTTGCGGTCGTGCGAGAAGGCTGCAAGCGCAGCTTGAAGATGCGCCACTTCGACGTCCAGCTCATCGGCGGCATGGCGCTGCACCACGGCAAGATCGGTGAGATGCGCACCGGCGAAGGCAAGACGCTGATGGCGACCTTGCCGGTTTTCCTGAACGCCCTCACCGGCAAAGGCGTTCACGTCGTGACGGTCAACGACTATTTGGCGCACCGCGACGCCGAGTGGATGGGCCGTCTCTACAACTTTATCGGGCTGAGCGTCGGCGTCAACGGCTCGCAGATGTCGCGCGCCGACAAGCAGGCCGCCTACGCTGCCGACGTCACCTACGGCACGAACAACGAGTACGGCTTCGATTACCTGCGCGACAACATGGTCGCCGAAGTGGCCGACCGCGTGCAACGCGGCCTGCACTACGCCATCGTTGACGAAGTCGACTCGATCCTGATCGACGAAGCGCGCACGCCGCTCATCATCAGCGGCCAGGCCGAGGACCAGACCGAGCTCTATCTCAAGATCAATGCGGTCGTGCCGCACTTGAAGCAGCAGATCGGCGAAGCCGATCCACGCACCGGCGAAGGCGTGATCGACGCCGGCGATTTCACCGCCGACGAAAAAACCCATCAGGTGGTGCTCACCGAGGCGGGCCACGAACGCGCCGAGGCGCTGCTGTCGGAGGCCGGGCTTTTGCTGGAGGGCGCAAGCCTCTACGAAGCCGGCAACATCACGCTGATGCACCACCTTTACGCGGCGCTGCGTGCCAAGCATCTCTACCACCGAGACCAGCACTACGTGGTGCAAAACGGCGAGGTCGTCATCGTTGACGAATTCACCGGCCGCCTGATGACCGGACGGCGCTGGAGCGACGGGCTGCACCAGGCGGTCGAGGCCAAAGAGGGCGTGGCCATCCTGCCGGAAAACCAGACGCTGGCCTCCATCACTTTTCAGAACTACTTTCGCATGTACGGCAAGCTCGCCGGCATGACCGGTACGGCCGACACCGAAGCCTACGAGTTCCAGGAAATCTACGGGCTCGAGACGGTCGTGATGCCGCCCAACAAGCCCACCGTGCGCAAGGACGAGCTCGACCTGGTCTACAAGACCTCGCGCGAGCGCTACGAGGCGGTGGTCAAGGACATTCAAGACTGCTACGAGCGCGGTCAGCCGGTGCTCGTGGGCACGACCTCGATCGAGAACTCGGAGCTGGTGTCGGGGTTGCTCGAGAAGATCGCGCTGCCCCACGAGGTGCTCAATGCCAAGCAGCACCAGCGCGAGGCCGAGATCATCGCGCAAGCCGGGCGGCCCAAGGCGGTCACGATCGCCACCAACATGGCCGGCCGCGGCACCGACATCGTGC
>JANONH010000007.1:0-5567 GCA_031420735.1 Methylibium sp. | reverse complement strand
GCCAGGATGCTGGCCTGTTCTTGATCGATGGCAGACAGGCCCGCCACCGGCTGGCTGTCGTTGAGGGTGACACGGTGATGTTGAATTCGGCGCAATTTCGCCAAGGCCCGCTCCGGCGAATGCGAAGTGCCGCCGACGTGCAGGCGGCTGCGCATCACGCGGTACAGGATCAGCGCAAAAAAGCAGATCGTGGCGTGCGCGCGGATGCGCTCTGGCAAGCGGTGATGAATCGGCCCGATCTCGATTTCCGACTTCAACACACGAAAGCCACGTTCGATGTCGGCCAATGACTTGTAGCGCTCGATGACCTCGGCCGGCGACAAGTCTGCCGCGTTCGTGACCAGCAGCAACTTGCCGTCCATCAGCCGCGCGTGTGCCAGCGCGTGCTCGTCCAGGCTGTAGCTGAATAACTCGCTCTTGAGGTCCACACGCACGATGCGCGCCATGTGCGCATCGCACACCGCATGATAGAAGCGAGCGCGTGCGCCACCGTCAGACAACTTACGACCGCGGCCGCGTTTGCCGCTGTCTTGGTCGTCGAGTTTGCCGACCCACTGTGCGGCTTGTTGCTCGAGCGTTTGAATGAGCTGATCGCGCTTGGCGCCCGCCTGCGCTGCCACGTGCGGATCGTGGGCCACGATCAGGCGTAATTCATTCCATTTGCACTCGGCCAATTGCTCGCAAACAGCGGGCTCGAAGTGGCTCGTTTGCAATGGCGACAACAGTTCTGCGAATTCGCTGTAGCGCCGACCCGGCACAGCCAAAATGAATTCCAGCTTTGCCCCGCCAGGCAGGGTGACGGTTTGCAAATCCGCCAGGTTGTCGATGGACAGCAAACCCCGGTCGGCCACGGCAATCACGCGTTTGACGGGGAAGCGTTCGACGATCTTCTCGAGCGTTGGCTTGAGCGTATGGACCTCGGCCGTGTTGCCATCGAAGACTTCGTGGTAGAGCGGCAAGCCCTCAGCCGTTTGCACCACGCCCAGCATGACTTGGCGCGCAATCACGCCCTCTTTGGACATACCGAACTTGCGCATATCGCCGTCTTGCTCAGACAGCCCAGCCGCACGAATGGTGGTCATGTCGTAGAAGACCACGGCCAGGTCTTGATCCACCAAGGGACGCAGCAATCCGGCCAGCACCTCTTGGACCTCGTCGTGACGATCGACCAGCGCGTCCATGGCGCGCAGCAAATGCTGGTGCTCGATGGGCTGCGCAATGGCGCCGGGCAAAGTCACCGTCTGAACCCAACGCAGCACTCCGAGCTTGGACTCTGGATCGCACAGGCGATTGAGCACCATGACGCGAATCAGTGCCTCGACATCGATGGTGTGTCGCGTGCGGCGGAAGACGCGTCGCAGACGCTCGAAGCCCAGCGAATTCCACAGCTCAGTCAATGCCCAAACATCACCGAAGTCGCGTGCAGGCTCAAAGCTCACGGTGGGCGCAACGGCTGCAGCAGGCGGCGATTTACCGGTGACGCGAAGCAGCCCGGAGATCACCGACTCCAACTCGGAGTCAAGTCGGTCCAGCCGCCCCAGCGTGGCCACGGTGCGCTGCTTGGGCCGCCCGGCGTCGTCGCGGTAGGCCTCTACGAGCTGCACGTAGCTGCGCGAACCGGAATGGGTGAGTTTGACAAACACGCCACTACGGTAACGAAGCTATCAAAGCATGTCAGCCTGGTATAAACACGCATAAACGTGCCATTACAAGAAAATCGGAATTGCGCGGCCAAGTTGTTGATTCAATTGGTTGAGCGAAGACTTTTTGGCGCTCAAGTGTCGAAGTCGGGCGACCGCAGCCTCAAGGTTCTCGGCCTTCACGATCAAATCGGCGACGTCGGCCCAGAACTTCATCCTGAAGTCCGATGGCACGATGACCACAGTGTTGTAGTGCGCGGACTTCTTCTTGACGAATGCCTTGAGCTCCGCTTCCGAAACATTGGGGTCGATCTCCTGCGGCACCAGGATCATGCGGTCGCCAATGTCGTTGGCAACGTTCGGGGTGATGTGCTTCTCGATCAACTCCGGCCGGGCGCCGAAGTCGGACACCAGAATGGAATCGTCGGCGAGCGTCGCCGTCATGAAGATGCGCCGCTTCGCCTCGGTGAAGGTCGGAATCGCCTCGATGGGCAGACAGCGCGGCGACACCTCGACCTTACTGCCCGTCACCACGCAACGGCACTGGCCAAGGTGGTTCTTGATCAACGGCCAGCTGAACTTGATTTCGTCGTCGGTGCGGTGCTCCGTCAACACCTGGGAGACCTGCAGGCCCTTCTGATGCCAGGCCCAGAACGGGACGAGCATTTCCTGGTCGGAGGCACCATCCTCGATCTCCAGCAACTTGGTGTCGTTCTGCTCCAGCAGTTCGTCGCGAAAAAGCTGCATCAGGCCCTTTTAGGCCGCGGAACCATCAGTGACGGTCAACGTGAACTGCGATTCGGTGGAGGACAGACAGGCGTGCGCGTCGTCGACCAGCACGACGCCTAGCGGGATCTTCACGCCAGTGTCAGTGGTGCCGAATACCGACAGACCGTTCACCAGCTTGTGGATGTTGATGACCAAGATCGCCTTGCCTTGCAGAAAAGCACCGGCTCCCGTATCGGTCGTGACGGCGATGCCCAGGTCCCCCGCTTCCTTCACCACTTGGCTCACCAGATAGTTGTCGGGCGTCACATAGACTGCCGGGCCCACGCCTTCGTTCAGACAGCTCTTGAGCATCAGCAAGCCCACTACCGTCTTGCCGCCTCCGGTGTTCATCTTCACGACGAGGTCTCGTTCGGCGCGGCGCGGGAGCCAGCGATCCCAGACCTGCGTTTGCACGTCACGCGGGTACTTGTACCGGGCGTGCTTGTTCGGCAGCAGGTTGAAGATCTCGCGCGGACTGGTCTCTGTGTCGAGCAGGGACGTGGAGCTGAGCTTGCTCAGGTTCAGTGGCATCGTGGTGGTCCTTCGCTGCAGGTACTCATTTGGCAGCAGATCATCGTAGCAACAGGTGTGGGCTCCCTCCTAACCCTTGAGACATCTCGTCAATCACGGGCGGTGGCTGCGCCGGCAGGCCAATTTCGTCCGCTTGCGCCATTCGCGCCACTAACTCGGCGATGGTGATATTGCCAAGCTGCAGCGCCTTTGGCGGCGCCGGCAGCTGCTAGAGACATAGCCCAACACCAACTCCGCGTTGCGCGGCAGGTGCAACGTCCTCAACGGGCTTGCCCTCTTTGCAGTAGGAGATGTGCAGCTTGTCGCGGAGTCCACCCATCTCGCGTGCCGCCGGCCCGGCGACTTCGTCCTCGCCTGGCAGGAGCTTTCATGCGAATGCTCCCAGCTTTGTTGCCAAGGCTTGTCAGTGAGCATCTCGTCCCCGAACTAATTCCGACAACCGATTCCGTCAGGGCATTTGACGGTACCAACCGTGGTCGCTCAAGGTCCGGTTCTTCAATACCGCCAACAATACCGCCGATTCCGGCGCGCTTTGCTGTGGCGGCTTGAGACCAGGTGAGACGCTAAATCTCTGTCAGGACTTGCTTCTCAATGAAAAGCCGGACTACATGGGACGACCTGACACGAAGATAAATTATTCCCACTCGATCGTGGCCGGCGGCTTGCTGCTCACGTCGTAGGTCACGCGGTTGATGCCGCGGACTTCGTTGATGATGCGGCTCGACACTTGCCGCAGCAGCGCGTACGGCAGCTCGGCCCAGTCGGCGCTCATGAAGTCGGTGGTGTGCACGGCGCGCAGCGCCACCACGTGCTCGTAAGTGCGGCCGTCGCCCATGACGCCCACGCTCTTGACCGGCAGGAACACGGCAAAGGCCTGGCTGGTGAGTTCGTACCAGTTCTTGCCGCTCGCGGGGTCGACCGTGGCGCGCAGTTCTTCGATGAAGATGGCGTCGGCACGGCGCAGCAGCTCGGCGTATTCGCGCTTCACTTCGCCCAGGATGCGCACACCCAGGCCCGGGCCGGGGAAGGGATGGCGGTACACCATCGCGGGCGGCAAACCAAGCGCCACGCCGAGCTCGCGCACTTCGTCCTTGAACAGCTCGCGCAGCGGCTCGAGCAGCTTCAGGCCCAGGGTCTCGGGCAGGCCACCGACGTTGTGGTGGCTCTTGATCGAAGTGGACTTCTTGCCGGCTCCACCCGACTCGATCACGTCCGGGTAAATGGTGCCCTGCGCCAGCCACTTGGCCCGGCTCAGCTTGCCCGCTTCGCGCTGAAATACTTCGACGAATTCGCGGCCGATGATCTTGCGCTTTTGCTCCGGGTCGCTCACGCCGGCCAGGGCGCCAAGGAACTGCTCGCCCGCATCGACATGCACCACCTTGGCATGCAATTGCCCGGCAAACATGTCCATCACCATGCGCGCCTCGCCCAAGCGCAGCAGGCCGTGGTCGACGAACACGCAGGTGAGGCGATCGCCGATGGCACGGTGCACGAGTGCTGCAGCCACGCTCGAGTCCACACCGCCCGAAAGCCCGAGGATCACCTCGTCCTGGCCCACTTGCTCGCGAATGCGCGCCACCGCCTCGAGGGCGTAATTGCCCATCACCCAATCGGGCCGCGCTTGGGCGATCTCGAGCACGAAGCGGTTGAGCAGCGCCCTGCCCTGCACCGTGTGCGTGACCTCGGGATGGAACTGCAGGCCGTAGAAGCCGCGCGCCTCGTCGGCCATGCCGGCGATCGGGCAGCTTGGCGTGCTGGCCATGAGCTTGAAGCCTGGGGGGAGCTGCGTGACCTTGTCGCCGTGGCTCATCCAGACCTTGAGCATGCCGTGGCCTTGGGCGGTGCTGAAGTCTTCGATGCCCTGCAGCAAGCGCGTGTGGCCGTGCGCGCGCAGCTCGGCGTAGCCGAACTCGCGGTGCGTGCTCGCCTCGACCGCCCCGCCCTGCGCCACGGCCATGGCGAACATGCCGTAGCAGATGCCCAGCACCGGCACGCCGAGCGCCCACACGGCCCCCGGCGCCCGCAGTTCGTGCTCTTCGTAGGTGCTCGCATGGCTGCCGCTCAGGATCACGCCCTTGGGCGCGAAGGCGCGCACGAAGTCGTCGGACACATCGCTCGGGTGGACCTCGCAGTAGACATGCGCTTCGCGCACGCGGCGCGCAATGAGCTGCGTGACCTGGGAGCCAAAATCGAGGATCAGGATCTTGTCGTGCATGGGGACGTTCGGGCTCATGGGTCAACGAAGGCTCAAAGCCGCGCGGGCTTAAGCCCTGAACGACGGCAAAGGCAAGGCAAGGCAAGGCAAGGCAAGGCAAGGCAAGGCGAGAGCGAAGTCGAAGGCGGCGGCAACGGCTGGCAAGGCCCCGAGCGTCGGCTGGCGCGCTCGGCCTCTTTTAGTCCGCGCGGTAGTTCGGCGCTTCTTTGGTGATCTGCACGTCGTGCACGTGGCTCTCGCGAATGCCGGCCGAGGTGATTTCGACGAACTGCGCTTTCTCGTGCAACTCCGCAACGCTCGCGCAGCCGCAGTAGCCCATGGCCGCGCGCAGGCCGCCGGCCATCTGGAACAGGATTGCGATGACCGAGCCTTTGTAGGGCACGCGGCCTTCGATGCCCTCGGGCACCAGCTTG
>JANONH010000006.1:0-11823 GCA_031420735.1 Methylibium sp. | reverse complement strand
TGCGCGCCGCGACTTGAGGGCGGCCCGCACGTCGGCCTCCAGCGCGCCACGGTCGGTCTCGGGCGCTGCGAGCTGGGCCAGTGCGCCGGTGCGCCCCATGAGCCACAGGGCGGTGGCGTAGATGCCTGCACTCACACCGGGATCGCCCCGTTCCAACTTCATGAGCGTGGGAACGGAGACGCCCAGGCGCAGCGCCCAGGAGCGCAGCGACTCCTTGCGGCGCAGCCGCGCCACGGCCAGGTCTGCCCCCAAGCCGGCCAGGGCGCCGACCGCCTCTTGCGGCAGGTTTTTTAACGAAGGTGATGCCTTTGACACCATTAAACTTTAACACTTATGCATAGCGGTGTTAAACGTTAATTCGCTCTTTATCGACTTGGCCGTGCCGACCCGGACACCCGGGTCGACGTCCGGGGCGCCTCACGGCCGACGTCGGCGTGGCGCCCCCGCGTTCAGCGGCCCCAGCGCCGTGCCGCGTTTTCCACCACCGCGGCCAGCGGCAACTCGCTGGCGCGCTGGCCGCGCAGCCAGCGCGCGTCGTTGCCCTCGAACAGCGAGTCGCGCAGGAGCTGCGTGGCTTCGAGCGCTTCGAGGTCGAGCGCGTGTTCATCGAGCCGCACCAAAGTGCGCAGGATGTCGTCGCGCAGCCGCGAGCGCTGCTTGGTTTTGGGGTCGACGATCTCGCCGTCCAGGCCGAAACGGCAGGCCTGAAAACGGTTGAAGGTGTAGACGAGGTAGTCGTCTTCGCTCGGCTCGAAGGGCCGCTCCTCGCGCAGGTGGCGGCAGATGCATTGAAGGTAGCAGGCCAGCGCGGCGGCCTTGTCGACGGTGAGCGGCGTGTCGCACACGCGCAGCTCGATGGTGCCGAACTCGGGATTGGGCCGGATGTCCCAGTAAAAGTCTTTCATGGACTGCACCACGCCGGTGGCCGCCATCTTGTCGAAGTAGGCGCCGAACTCCTGCCAGCCGCCGACGAAGGGCGCGCGCCCCGACAGCGGGAAGGCGAACACCGAGTTGAGCCGCGCGGAGTCGAAGCCGGTATCTTGGCCCTGCACGTAGGGGCTCGAGGCGGAAAGCGCGATGAAGTGCGGCACGTAGCGCGAAAGTGCGTGCAGCAGCCACAGCGCCTGG
This sequence comes from Methylibium sp., assembly GCA_031420735.1. Classification (GTDB taxonomy): domain Bacteria; phylum Pseudomonadota; class Gammaproteobacteria; order Burkholderiales; family Burkholderiaceae_C; genus Methylibium. The sequence continues at coordinate 10,695 of JANONH010000006.1, read as the reverse complement.
TCGCCGTCGGGGCAGCCCACGTGCACGTGCTGGCCGAACACGGTGAACTGCTTGGCCAGGTAGCCGTAGAGCTCGCTGATGTACTTAAAGCGCTCGGCCGGGAAGATTTGCTGCTCGCTCCAGTGCTGGTAGGGGTGGGTGCCGCCACCGGCAATGGCGATGTTGAGCCGGCGCGCGGCGTGCGTGAGCTGGTCGCGCATGTCGCGCAGCTCGTCGCGCAGCGGGCCGTGGCGGCGCTGGATGCTGCTGCCGATCTCGATCATGCTGCGCGTGATCTCGGGCTTGATGTCCCAGGCGCCGCTGTGCCGGGCGGTTTCGCGCAGCAGGTCTTCGGCTTGCGGGGCGAGGTCGAAGTCGTGCGTGGAGAGCAGCTGCAATTCAAGCTCGACGCCAAGCGTGAGCGGCTCCGACGGTGTGAAATCTTGCAAGGCCATGGAAACTGCTTTCAGCTCAGGCGCTCAGACGCGCTGCACACGAGCGCTGGTCGAACGCCGCCGAGGGCCGGTCCAATCGAGCCGCCGCCCCGCACCAGCCCGATCGAGCAGCCGCCCCACGCCAGCCCGATCAAGCAGCCGCCGCGGACCGGCTCCGCCGGGCCGCCAGCGGCGCCCCCTGGAGGGGGAGCGGCGAAGCCGCAACGGGGGTGGTCCATCAGTCACGCGCGGGCACTTCCTGCGCCACATGGCGCAGCCCGACAAGCGACCACACCGGGCCGCTGAGCTGCATCAGCGTCACGGCGATGAGCAGGGCCTGCAGCACGCCGGCATCGACCTGGGGCGCGTCTGCTGGCCAGCCGTAGGTGCTGGCGCCCAGCAGCAGGGCCGAATGCGCCATCGGCTGCAGGGCGATGACGAGGCCCAGCGCCTGGCGCAGGCCCAGGCCGCTGGCGCGCGCCAGGGCCGCCACCGCCACCGCTTTTCCAAGCAGGCGCGCGACGATGATCGCCAGCACGCAGGGCCACAGCGACCACAGGTTCTCGACCGTGCTCACCAGCCCGAGGCTCACGAACAGCAGCACCGTGAGCGACGCGCCGGCCGTGCCCAGCTGCGGCTCGATGCTCAGGGCGTGGCCCATGCGGGCGCGCGCGACCATGCCCGCCACGAGCAGGGACAGCAGCGCCGAAAGTGTCCATTGCGCGGCCAGCAGCGCGCCGAACACCAGCAGGCCGATCTGCAACACGGCGCTGGCCATGGTGCCGCGCATCGGGCGCGAGAGGTAGGTCAGGGCGATGCCCAGAAAGGCGCCGAGCAGGAACGATCCGCACAGCACGTAGACCGCATTGGCCAGTGCGGGCAGCCACTCCGAGCGCAGCGGCGCGTCGGCCGTGGCGATGACGAGCCAGGCCTTGAGCACCAGCACCGCCAGCACGGAGTTGAGCGCGGTCATGAGGAGCAGGCGCTCGGTCACTTGCCCGCGAGGTTGCCATTCGTGCGCCGCCGACATGGTGATGACGGGCGAGGTCGCCATGGCCACCGTGCCGGCCAGCGCGGCCGACATCGGCGCTGCCCCGAGCGCGATGAGTGCGGCGGCCACGGCGGCGGCGGCAAACAAGGCTTCGGCCAAGCACTGCAGGGCCAGCGATGGGTTGTCGAACAGCCAGCGTGGGCGGATGCGGGCGCCCAGCTCGAACATCAGCACGCCCACCGCCAGGTCGAGCAGCGGCTTCCAGGGGTCGATGTCGGTGAGCTCGAGCAGGCGCAGCGCCACCGGGCTGGCGACCACACCCACCAGCATGTGGCCGCAAGCACGCGGCAGGCGCGTCCAGCGGCGCAGCGCTTCGCCCGCCACCACCGCGGCAATTATGAGCAGGGCGATGCCCAGCACGGGGTCGACGCTGCGCAGCCCTTCAAGGGTCCACAGCGGTGCGCCGATCAAGGACGGGTCGAGCGTCGGCATGGGGGATGCGGGTGGGCCTCGAAGTAAAAGCCGGCGCCAAGCAGGCGGACGGTGCGTGGCGGTCGATCGGGCGCGTGCGCCGCTCGAGGGCTTGAAACGCCCGCCGACGGCCCCACAATTCTGGCCCGTGACCCAACGCAAAGCGTCGGGCCGCTTCCTCGCACTCTTAACGATCACGAGTCAGCCGATGACCAAGCAGACCCTCTCATTCCAGGCCGAGGTACAGCAACTGCTGCACCTGGTGACCCATTCGCTTTATTCGAACAAGGAGATTTTCGTTCGCGAGCTTATCTCCAACGCGTCGGATGCTTGTGACAAGCTGCGCTTCGAGGCGCTGCACGACGCCGCGCTCTACGAGGACCAGTCGGCGCTCGACGTGCGCGTGGCGTTCGACAAGGCGGCCCGTACCATCACCATCACCGACAGCGGCATCGGCATGTCGGCCGAAGAAGCCATCGCCAACCTGGGCACCATCGCCAAGAGCGGCACGCGGGAATTCGTCGGCAAGCTCTCCGGCGAGCAGTCCAAAAGCGCCCAGTTGATCGGCCAGTTCGGGGTGGGCTTCTACAGCGGCTACATCGTCGCCGACCGCATCACCGTCGAGACGCGCCGCGCCGGCCTGGGCGCCGAACACGGCGTGCGCTGGAGCAGCGAGGGCAGCGGCGACTTCGAGGTCGAGACCATCGAGCGCGCGGCCCGCGGCACCGAGGTCACGCTGCATCTGCGCGAGGGCGAAGAAGAGTTCCTGAGCGCGTGGAAACTCAAGTCGATCATCGCCCGCTACTCCGACCACATCTCCCTGCCCATCCTGATGCGCGCGGAAGAATGGAACAGCGAGAAGGGCGAGTACGTCATCAAGGAAGAGTGGGAAACGGTCAACAAGGCCGCAGCCCTCTGGACGCGCGCCAAGGCCGACATCACCGACGCCGAGTACAAGGCCTTTTACGAACAGCTCGCGCACGACAGCGCGCCGCCCCTGGCCTACACGCACAACCGGGTCGAAGGGCGCAGCGAGTACGTGCAGTTGCTCTACCTGCCCTCCAAGGCGCCGCACGACCTGTGGAATCGCGACCAGCACGGTGGCATCAAGCTCTACGTCAAGCGCGTCTTCATCATGGACGACGCCAAGTCGCTCATGCCCTCCTACTTGCGCTTCGTCAAGGGCATCATCGACTCGAGCGATCTGCCGCTCAACGTGTCGCGCGAGTTGCTGCAGGAAAGCCGCGACGTGAAGGCCATCCGCGAGGGCTCGACCAAGCGGGTGCTGGCCATGCTCGAGGACCTGGCCCACAACGAGGATGCTGGCAAGAAGGAGCAGTACGCCGCGTTCTGGCGCGAGTTTGGGGCGGTGCTCAAAGAAGGCGTCGGTGAAGACCACGCCAACGGCGAACGGCTGGCCAAGCTGCTGCGCTTTTCATCGACGCAGGCCGACGAGGGCGTGTCGCTGGCGGACTATGTCTCGCGCATGAAGGAAGGGCAGGACGCGCTCTACTACATCACCGCCGACAGCCTGTCCGCGGCGCGCAACAGCCCGCAGCTCGAGCTGTTTCGCAAGAAAGGCATCGAGGTGCTGCTGCTCGCAGACCGCGTCGACGAGTGGATGCTCGCGCACCTCTTCGAGTTCGACGGCAAGCCGCTGCAAAGCGTGGCCAAGGGCGCGGTCAAGCTGGGCACGCTGCAAGACGAAGGCGAGAAGCAGCAGGCCGAGGCCGCCGCCGAAGCCTTCAAGCCGGTGCTCGAGCGCTTGAAGACGGCGCTCGCCGAGCGCGCCAAAGACGTGCGCGTGACGACGCGGCTGGTCGACTCACCGGCCTGCCTCGTCGCCGAGGAAGGCGACATGAGCGGGCACCTGGCGCGGCTCCTCAAGCAAGCAGGCCAGGCCGCGCCGCCCAGCCGGCCCATCCTCGAAGTCAACACCGAGCATCCGCTGGTCAAGCGCCTGCAGACAAGCGAGCGCTTCGACGAACTGGCGCAGGTGCTGTTCGACCAGGCGGTGCTGGCCGAGGGCGGCCAGTTAGAAGACCCCGCGGCTTACGTGCGCCGCGTCAACGCCCTGCTCGTTTGACCCGAGATTACGCAGCGGGACGCGCCCGAACGGGCTCTGCGGTGTGCGGGCAAGGCGCGACGGCGCCTCACGACGGCGTGTTCATCAACTCGATCTGCGTTTGCAGGTACTGGGTCTGCTCGGCCCAGTAGGCGGCGGTTCCGAACCACGGGAAGCCGATGGCGAAGGCCGGGTCGCTGAAGCGCTGGGCGAGCCAGGCGCTGTGGTGCACCATGCGCAGGGTGCGCAGGGGTTCGATCAGCGCGAGTTCGCGCCGGTCGAACTCGAGGAAGTCTTCGTAGCCTTCGAGCAGCGCAGCGAGTTGCCGGCGCGACTCGAGCGGGTCGCCGCTGAGCAGCATCCACAGGTCCTGCACGGCCGGTGCGGTGGTGGCGTCGTCGAGGTCGACGAAGTGCGGGCCCGCGCTCGACCAGAGCAGGTTGCCTGGGTGGCAGTCGCCGTGCACGCGCAAGCGGCGCACGCCACCCTGCGATGCGAGTCGCTCCGACGCGATGTCCAGCGCCTGCCGCGAGGTCGCCGACCACGCCGGCAACGCCGCGGCGGTGACGCGCTCGTGCTCGATCAGCCAGTCGCGCGGCGACCAACCCAGGGTCTGCACATCCAGCGGGCGGCGCACCGCGAAGTCGTTGCGCGCGCCCACCACGTGCATGCGGCCGATGAAGCGGCCAATGCGCTCGAGCGTGTCGGGATCGTCGAGTTCCGGCGCTCGCCCGGCGCAGCGCGGCGCGGCCGAAAAGCGCAGGCTTTCGCGCAAGGCCAAGGTCGGCGGCTCACCGAGGCAGCGGATGTCTTGCGCCTGCGCCTCGACGCGCAAGACCAGCGGCGCCACGACGGGGATTTCGGCCAACGCCAGCTCGTTGGCGAAGGCGTGCTCTTCGAGGATTTGCGCGTCGCTCCAGCGTCCGGGCCGGTAGAACTTGGCGACCACCGTCGTGCCGTCTTCGAGCGACACCTGAAATACCCGGTTCTCGTAGGAGTTGAGTTGCAGCAAGCGGCCATCGCCACGCAGCCCGACATCCGACAGTGCATCGAGCACCACGTGCGGCGTGAGCTCGGCAAAGGGCAGGGAGGTTTCGGTCGCAGTCATGCCGGCATGCTCGCACGGCCGGCGCACCCAGTCGCGCGAGCGGCCGTGCCGGCCTCAACGGCCCTGGTTCGAAGCGGCGTGGGTCGAGTCGTTGGCAGCGGCGAGCGGCGAAAATTCGCTGGCCGGAGCGCTGTCCATGCGGCTGTCGGGGGCGAAGAACGAGTCTTGCGGATAGCCCGAGTCGGCCCAGCGAGCGCTGCGCTCCGCACGCCGGTGGCGCACCGTGTCGGAGAGCGAACTGCGCGCCTGGTTGAAGCCCAGCGGCGCGCCGATCGGAGCGGCCCGCGAGATGTTCCCCTGCTGGCGCAGCAGCAGTTGCAGGTCGCCGATCGGCGGCAAGTTTTCCGCTCGACACGAGACATAACGCACCCGGCACGCCTCGAGCACGGCTTGCTTGATGCGGGTGCCGCGCCGCGAGGCGCCGCGCTCGGGCTCGAGGTCGACCACCGCGAGCACTCTGCCATTGGCGCTGCAGACGACAAAGCTCACATGGTAGGGACGCAACAATTCGAACCAGTAGCGCACCTTGGCGGGGTCGCGCGGCTGGCACAGGCGCACCAACGGGAGCTTGGCGAGCACGATGTGCTGAGGCAGCGCTTCCTTGAGCACGCGCAGCGTGCGACGCTCGTCTCCATTGAGCACGGGCCGCGCCATCAGGGCCCAGTCGGTCGGGAGTGCGGCGCGTTGAAGCCGGGTGGTGGACCGCCGCCCGAGCATGAATGCCGCAACCAATGCCGCAGCCAATGCCGCACCGGCAACGGGGAGCAACAGCCAGAGAAGGTTTGTCATTGAAGGAGCGTTTCGCCCAGCATCAGGCTTGAATCGCGCAAGCGGTTGCGAATGCTATACGCCAAAATCGATGCGCGGCCCCCCCATTCGGTGTGGAGTCGGCGGCGCCTACCCTCCCTATTCGAGTGCCGCACCTCCAAAGCGCGCCAGCTTGCGGCGCAACTCCGCTGCAGCGTCCAGCAGCCTGCCCAGCCGCACGGCGTGGCGCTTGTAACGGTAGTCGAGGTGGCCGGCCTGGGCCTCCATTATTTCTTCAACCTGCGAGGCAATCGTGTCTGGAGCGAGCTCGAGCCAGGCGTTCGACTCGCTGCCGTCGCGTTCGACTTTGGCGCCCGCTTCGCGCGCGATGGCGAGCATCGCGGTGTTGCCGCTCAAAGCGTGAATGAACAAGCGGTCCACACCCCGGTTTCGCGCAAGCGTCACGGCATGCTCGAAGAGGCGTCGGCCGTAACCGCGGCGGCGCGCATGCGGCAGCACCGAGACGCCGAACTCCACCAACGCGGGCCGGGTCGCCAACTGCGGCTCGGTCGGGTAGGCGAGGTGTGCAAAGGCGCTGAGCTGGAGGCGCCGGTTGATGATCCCGAAGACTTCATCGCGCTGGTAGTCGAGCGCACGCACGTAAGCCTCGATCCGCTCGTCGCTGGCGGCGTGGCCGAAGCGCAGGTACCGGTCGGCAGCCGGCAAAGCACGCAGATGTTCGAGGATCCGTGCCTGATCGGCCGCTGCCAAGGAGCAGACCGGGACCCAACTCCGCTCGGCGTCCGGGTCGGCCCGCCGATCGGCGAGGCCAGGCTGCGCCGTCCCCATTTGCTTATTTTCTTCCATGTCTAGGGTATACCCTAGTTTTGACCCGGAACAGGGCGCGGCTGACTCGGGCCCCGTTGCGAGGCAGGCCTTAGGGAAGGTGGGCTGCAGGCCTCTTTTCGCTTCGACGCCTTCTGAGGCTTACGCGCCTGACGGTGAGTCCCCCTATACTCGCCCCCTTTCCCGTTCACGGCTTCGGGAACAAGTTCGCGCCCGAGAGGCCTCGCTCGATAAAACGAGACACAAGAGGCACCGAGCGGCGCGAGATCGGTGGTTGGCCGCAGGGCTCACCGCACCAAAGCCTGTTTTACTTTTCCCCCCTCTCATGAAAACCTTCAGCGCCAAACCGGCCGAAGTGACGCACGAGTGGTTTGTGATCGACGCGACCGACAAGGTCCTCGGCAGGGTTGCCAGCGAAGTGGCCCACCGACTGCGCGGCAAGCACAAACCCATCTTCACGCCTCACGTCGACACCGGCGATTTCATCGTCATCGTCAATGCCGAAAAGCTCCGGGTCACCGGCAACAAGGCCAACGACAAGGTGTACTACCGTCACTCGGGCTATCCGGGCGGTATTTACGCGACCAAGTTCAAAGACATGCAGGCCAAGCATCCGGGTCGCGCGTTGGAAAAAGCCGTCAAGGGCATGCTTCCCAAGGGCCCGTTGGGCTACGCGATGATCAAGAAGCTCAAGGTGTATGCGGGCGCCACGCACCCGCACACTGCGCAGCAACCCAAGCCGCTGGCGATTTGAGGGAGACCAAGGTGATTGGTAATTGGAATTACGGGACCGGGCGGCGCAAGTCGTCAGTGGCGCGCGTCTTCATGAAGAAGGGCAGCGGGCAAATCGTCGTCAACGGCAAGTCGGTCGAAGAGTATTTCGGCCGCCAGACCTCGATCATGATCGTCAAGCAGCCGCTGTTCCTCACGAACAACGTCGAAGCCTTCGACATCAAGGTCAATGTGCATGGCGGCGGCGAGTCGGGTCAGGCGGGCGCCGTGCGCCACGGCGTGACGCGCGCCTTGATCGACTACGACGCAGCACTCAAGCCCGAGTTGAGCCGTGCTGGCTTCGTGACGCGCGATGCGCGCGAGGTCGAGCGCAAGAAGGTCGGCCTGCATGGTGCACGCCGGCGCAAGCAGTTCAGCAAGCGCTGATCGAGCGGCGACTAACGCGAGTTATTGCCGTGCAAGAAAGCCGCCTTCGGGCGGCTTTTTCGTTTGGCTGCGCCTTGGGCATTGCCGTTGCATCTTGCCGCCGCGCCGCTCGGCCGGCCTGCCGATAATCGGCGTGAAAGGGCTCCCAACCGCCATGCGCTGGAAATTGCTGCGTCGCCGCTTATCGATCAGTGCTCCGCGCATGATCGTGAGAAGCCGCGTGCCGTGGCCGTTTCGTTGGGCCATGTTGGCGGTAACTTTCGGTTTTTCCTCGGCCTTGGCGGTGTGGGCCTTTGAACTGGGCAAGCACCACTTGGTGGCCGCCGGGCCGGCTTTTCCGGGCGTGGCGGCCGAGGGCTTGGCAGCGGGCTCGCAAGCGGACGACGACCTCGGGCGCCTGCGCAACGACCGCGACAAGGCGCAGAGCATCGCCAACACCGCCGACAGCCTGCTCAAGGCCGAGCGCACGACGCAGGAGCGATTGCTTGGCCGCATCAAGAACCTGGAGGCCGAGAATGTGGCGCTCAAGGGCGACCTGGGTTTCTTCGAGCGGCTGCTGCCGATGGGCGGCAAGGGCGGCGTCGTGGTGCGCGGCTTGCAGGCCGAAGTCATGCGCGCGGGGCAATTGCGCTTCCAACTGCTGGTCATGCAGCAGGGCAAGACGCCCGCCGAGTTCAAAGGCCGCTATGAACTGACCCTGCACGGGCTGATCGACGGCAAGTCGTGGTCGCAAGTGTTGCCCCAGGACCGGATGCTGCAGTTTCGCCAGTACCAGCGCGTCGAAGGCGTGCTCGACTTTCCGCAGCCGGCGGTGCTGCAGGGCATGCAGATCCGCGTCGTCGACGCGCAGGGCGGCCTGCGCGCCAGCGAAGACATCGCGCTTTGAGCGCCGGCCCGGCCGCTTTCGCTCTTCACACTCGCTACACGACTCCAAAGGAGCCCCCATGTTCGGAGCACGCAAACAACCGCCCATCAGCACCCTGATCGGCGAAGGCACGGTGATCGAGGGTGAAATCCGCTTTACCGAGGGCCTGCGCATCGACGGCAAGGTGCTCGGCAGCGTGGTGGCGCTTGGCGACGAGCGCACGCTGCTGGTCATTGGCGAGAGGGCCAGCATTGCCGGCAAGGTGCGCGCGGGGCACATCATCGTCAACGGCGAAATACGCGGGCCGGTCGAGTCGAGCGAACTGCTCGAACTTCAGCCCAAGGCGCGCATCGAAGGAAACGTGCGCTACGAACGGCTCGAAATGCACCAGGGGGCGCAGGTCGATGGCGAACTGCGCCCCCTGGGTGCCGAGGAGAAACCCGCACTGCGCTTAACGGTCAATGCGGCGGGCTCTGCAGTCGGTCACAATACGAAGTCGGTCGCTGACCGCAAGATTCAGGAGTCTTCATGAGTGCTGTTGCAGAAAATATCGCAACCCAGATGCCCAACCCCATTGTCTTCACCGACAGTGCTGCCGGTAAGGTTAAACAACTCGTCGAAGAGGAAGGCAACCCCGAGCTCAAGCTGCGCGTGTTCGTGCAGGGCGGCGGTTGTTCCGGTTTCCAGTACGGTTTTACCTTCGACGAGATCGTCAACGACGACGACACCAAGATGGAAAAAAACGGCGTCATGCTGCTGATCGACGCCATGAGCCTGCAATACCTCGTCGGCGCCGAGATCGATTACAAAGAAGACCTGGAAGGCGCCCAGTTCGTGATCAAGAACCCCAACGCCACCAGCACCTGCGGCTGCGGCTCCAGCTTCTCGGCCTGAGATAGGTCACCCCCCGTTGCGGCTTCGCCGCTTTCCTCAAGCGGCGCCGCTGGCGGCCCGGCAAAGCCGGTCCGCAATGGCTGCTCAATCGGCCAGTCCGTGCGCCGGGGGTTGCGCGATGTTTGAGCAACTGAGTTGCCTCGGGTTCTGCACCAAGCCGCCTGCGGGCGGCTTTTTCGTTTTCGGGCCTGCAGGCGCCCGGCGCGCTCCAGTGCGCCAGCCGGCAGCGTCGGTCATTTGGCGCCCAAACTCGGTCACGGCTTCAGTGCCCTGACGCCAAGCTGCGGCGGCTGAACCTGCATGCCAGCAGTACCCGGGTAGAGCGCGCCGAGCACCCGCGCACCGCGCGCACCGGTTACGGCGGCCACATTGCCGGCGCGTCGATGTACATGAGCACGTGCCAGCCACGCAAAGGCGGCTGCTTCCACCTGCTGCGGCGGCAGGCCCTCGGTGACGGTCGACGCGACGCAGAGGCCCGCCGCCCCCAGGCGACGCATGAGTTCGTCGTTCAGGGCACCGCCGCCGCACACAAGAAGCTTGCGCGCACCGGGTAGATGGCGCTGCAGGTCGAGCGCAATGGTGCGCGCGCTCAGTTCGCACAGCGTGGCTTGCACGTCCTGGGCCGGCACGGGCTTGGCCGCGCGCGCGAGCCAGGCGTCGAGCCATGCGGCATGGAAACGGTCGCGGCCGGTGCTCTTGGGCGGACTGAGGGCGAAATAAGGATCGCCCAGCGCGGCATCGAGCAGCGGAAGGTCGACCTGGCCGCCAGCGGCCCAGGCGCCGCCGTCGTCGTAAGGCTTGCCGAGGTGGCGCTCGCACCAGATGTCCATGAACACATTGCCCGGCCCGCAGTCGAAACCGCGCACCGCGCCCTCGCCGCCGATCAGCGTGAGGTTGGCGATGCCGCCGATGTTGACGACTGCCACGTCCCGCCCAGGGCGCGCGAAGCGTGCGGCATGGAAGGCGGGCACCAAGGGGGCACCTTGCCCGCCTGCAGCGACGTCGCGGCTGCGCAGGTCGGCCACGACGTCGAGTCCGCTCATCTCGGCCAGCAAGGCCGGCGCATTGAGCTGCAGCGTGTAGCCGACGCCGTCGAATTCGCCGGGGCGGTGTCGCACCGTCTGGCCGTGTGCGCCG
>JANONH010000005.1:0-1868 GCA_031420735.1 Methylibium sp. | reverse complement strand
CGCCACCCAGAGCAACTCTTGCGCGCCCAGTTCACGGCGCTCCAGCGCGCCGAGCCAGGGTTGGAGCAGTGCCAACTCGCCGCTCGCCGATGCCGGCAACAACAGTTCGATCAAACCCGCCAGCGGCCAACCGCCGCCGGGCAGCTCGGCATCGAGTGCGGCCCAGCCGGTGGGCGCGGTGGGCACGGCAAAAGGCGAAATCGCGCTGGCTTGCCACACCAGCGAGCCCAACTGCGCCAGCGCGAGCGGGCGCTTTGCCAGCCGGGCGGCAGGAGCGAAATGGGCGCAAAAGGGCAGGGCAGACATGGCGACGGGGAGAAGTACTGTACATAAATACAGTCACCGACTCCGGGATTTAATATGCCCAGGTCGGGTTCATCCGCTATTGCAGGGGCTGAGACCATGGCACCCTGCGGGCCGCAACCGCTGGATGCGGCCCTTGCGCGAGAGCGCAGGGCTACCGGCGGTTCGTGTTTTTCACTCACCCGAAGGAGCCTGTTCCATGAGCAACCCCGACAGCTGCGTTGGCCTCGTGCCTTACTTCAAGATCGCGCCCGGCAAGACCGCCGAATTCAAGGCGCTCACCACGCGCTTCATTGCAAAGACGCGCAGCGAGCCCAAGTGCGTCTACTACGCCTTCAGCTTCGACGGCGACACCGCCCATTGCCGCGAAGGCTATGACGACGCCGCAGCGGTGCTCGTCCACCTAGAGAACGTCGGTGCCTTGCTCGGCGAAGTGCTGCAAATCTCCGAGATCACCCGCCTGGAGCTGCACGGCCCGGCTGCCGAGATCGAGAAACTGCGCGAGCCCATGGCCGCCTTCAAGCCGCAGTTGTTCGCGCTCGAGCCGGGTGGCTTGCGGCGCTAAGCGCAGCGCCCGCGCATGACGCCGTCGGGCTGCTGCAGCTCGACGGCGGGCCGCTGACCGCCTCCGACTTCTGGCCTACAAGACTTCGGAGGCGTAGTCCGCCAGCCGCGAGCGTTCGCCGCGCGCCAGCATCACGTGGCCGCTGTGCGGCCAGCCCTTGAAGCGGTCGACGGCAAAGGTCAGGCCCGAGCTGCCTTCGCTCAGGTAGGGCGTGTCGATCTGCGCGAGGTTGCCGAGGCAAACGATCTTGGTGCCCGGGCCGGCGCGGGTGATGAGCGTCTTCATTTGCTTGGGCGTGAGGTTCTGCGCCTCGTCGATGAGCACGAACTTGTTGAGGAAGGTGCGCCCGCGCATGAAATTAAGGCTCTTGATCTTGATCTTGCTGCGCACCAGGTCGTTGGTGGCGGCGCGGCCCCATTCGCCGGCACCGCCGTCGCTCTTGGAGAGCACTTCGAGGTTGTCGTCGAGGGCGCCCATCCAGGGGCCCATCTTCTCTTCCTCGGTGCCGGGCAGGAAGCCGATGTCTTCACCCACCGGCACCGTCACGCGGGTGACGATGATCTCGGTGTAGCGGCGGTCGTCCATGACCTGCGAAAGGCCCGCAGCCAGGGTCATGAGGGTCTTGCCCGTGCCCGCCGTGCCGGTGAGGGTGATGAAGTCGCAGTCCGGGTCCATGAGCAGGTTGAGGGCGAAGTTCTGCTCGCGGTTGCGCGCGGTCACGCCCCACACCGCATTCTTGCTGTGCGAGTAATCCTTCAGGGTCTTGAGCACCGCGGTCTTGCCGGTGATTTCGGTCACCTTGGCATAGAGCGAGGCGGCGCCCGGCGTCTCGAGGTAGACGAACTGGTTGACCATGAGCGCGGGCACCAGCGGGCCGGCGATGCGGTAGAAGGTGGCGCCGCCCTGCTGCCAGCTCTCCATGGTCTTGCCGTGGCGCTCCCAGAAGTCGGCCGGCAGCGGCAGCACGCCGGTGTAGAGCAGGTCGCCGTCTTCGAGGGTC
>JANONH010000004.1:0-2772 GCA_031420735.1 Methylibium sp. | reverse complement strand
CTACAGCTACTCGGGCGGCCTGTGCCTGGCCAACCAGGGCCTGCTCGAATTCGTCGAAATGTTCAAGGCGCCGATCAAGGTCTTGCACCCGCTGCTCACCGCCACCCAGGAGGGCAACTACAAGGGCACCGAAGGCTTCGGCGCCATCCCTTTCGACGGCGTGATCCTCGCGCACAGCAACGAGAGCGAGTGGAAGGCGTTTCGCAACAACAAGAACAACGAAGCCTTTCTCGACCGCATCTACATCGTGAAGGTGCCCTATTGCCTGCGCATCGGCGAGGAAGTGAAGATCTACGAAAAACTCATCCGTGGCTCGTCGCTCATGGAAGCCAAGTGCGCGCCAGGCACGCTCAAGATGATGGCGCAATTCGCGGTGCTCTCGCGCCTGAAGGAGCCGGAGAATTCTTCGCTGTTCAGCAAGGCGCTGGTCTACGACGGCGAGAGCCTCAAGGACACCGACCCCAAGGCCAAGAGCTACCAGGAATACCGCGACTACGCCGGCGTGGACGAAGGCATGAACGGCGTGTCGACCCGCTTCGCGTTCAAGATCCTCTCCAAGGTCTTTAACTTCGACAGCAGCGAAGTCGCCGCCAACCCGGTGCACCTGATGTACGTGCTCGAGCAGCAGATCGAGCGCGAGCAGTTCCCAGCGGAAACCGAGACGCGCTATCTAGGCTTCATCAAAGAGTTTCTTGGCTCGCGCTACGCGGAGTTCATTGGCAAGGAAATCCAGACCGCCTACCTCGAGAGCTACAGCGAGTACGGCCAAAACATCTTCGATCGCTACGTGACCTATGCCGACTACTGGATCCAGGACCAGGAGTACCGCGACACCGACACCGGCGAAGTCTTCGACCGCGGCTCGCTCAACGGCGAACTCGAGAAGATCGAGAAGCCGGCGGGCATCTCCAACCCCAAGGACTTCCGCAACGAGATCGTCAACTTCGTGCTGCGCGCGCGGGCCAACAATGCCGGCAACAACCCGCTGTGGACGAGCTACGAGAAGCTGCGCACGGTGATCGAGAAGAAGATGTTCTCCAACACCGAGGAACTTTTGCCCGTCATCAGCTTCAATGCAAAAGCCAGCGCCGACGAGGCCAAGAAGCACGAGGACTTCGTCAACCGCATGGTCAACAAGGGCTACACGCCCAAGCAAGTGCGGCTGCTGTGCGAGTGGTATCTGCGTGTGAGGAAAAGCAGCTGATCGATCGATCGAACGCAAAGGACACCCACGACACACCATGGCGCTGCAACAGATCATTGACCGCCGGCTGGCCGGGAAGAACAAGTCGATCGGCAACCGCGAGCGCTTCTTGCGCCGCCACAAGGCGCAGATTCGCGAAGCCGTGCGCAAGGCGGTGGCTGGCCGCGGCATCCGTGACATCGCGCAGGGCGAGGACATCCACCTGCCCAAGCGAGACGTCTCCGAGCCGCTGTTTGGCCACGGCAGCGGCGGCACGCGGGAAATGGTGCACCCCGGCAACAAGGAATACGTGCGGGGCGACCGCATCAAGCGCCCCGAGGGCGGACAGGGCGGGGGCGGCTCAGCGGCCAGCGACTCGGGCGAGGGCGACGACGACTTCGTCTTCCACCTCAGCCGCGAAGAGTTCATGCAGGTGTTCTTCGACGACCTGGCGCTGCCCAACCTGATCAAGACCGACTTGGCCGAGACGCCCGAATACAAGAGCCAGCGCGCCGGCTTCACCAGCGACGGCAGCGCCAGCAACTTGCACGTGGTGCGCTCCATGCGCGGCGCCATCGGCCGGCGGCTCGCGCTGGGCGCCGATGCCCGTCGCGAACTGCGCCACCTGGAGACGCAACTCGCGCACCTGCGCAAGCACACCCGTCCGGGCAGCGGCTGGGTGGACCTCGACCCCGGCCACGGCCTGCGCCAGCGCGAGATCAAGGACCTGGAAGAGCGCATCGAACTGCTGCGCCTGAAGGTGGCGCGCATTCCCTACCTCGACCCGATCGACCTTCGTTTTCGCAACCGCGTGCGCGTGCCCGTGCCCACGGCCAAAGCAGTCATGTTCTGCTTGATGGACGTCTCGGGCTCGATGGATGAGGCGCGCAAGGACCTCTCCAAGCGCTTCTTCATCTTGCTCTACCTGTTCCTGACGCGCCACTACGAACACATCGACCTGGTCTTCATCCGCCACCACACGCAGGCGCAAGAGGTCGACGAGCAAAATTTCTTTCACTCCACCGAAACCGGCGGCACGGTGGTGTCTAGCGCGCTGATCCTCATGGAAGAGATCATCCGCAACCGCTACCCAACCAGCCAGTGGAACATCTACGGCGCACAAGCCAGCGACGGCGACAACTGGCACCACGACAGCGGTCGCTGCCGCGAGATCGTTTCCCAGCAGTTGCTGCCGCTGTGCCGCTATTTCGCCTACGTGCAGGTGGCCGAGCCCGAGCAAAACCTGTGGGAAGAATATGCCCAGCTCGCCGAGACCCACGCGCACTTCGCCATGCGCAAGGTGCTCGAGCCCTCGCACATCTACCCGGTGTTTCGCGAGTTGTTCAAGAAAGAAGGCGCCTCATGAAACGCTCCGCCAACGCGGCCAACGCGGCCAACGCGGCCAATGCGCGCGAAACCGCTGCGCCCGACCTCTTTACGCCGCCAGTGCCCGCCGAGCCGCGCGCCACGGCCAAGCTGCTGCGCGCCTGCGATATCGAAACCCCGCCGCGCGCGACGCAGACCCTGCCCAGCACCAGCGACTGGACCTTCGAGACCATCGACCGCTACCACGACGTGATCCGCGCCAC
>JANONH010000003.1:0-1531 GCA_031420735.1 Methylibium sp. | reverse complement strand
GCTTTCTCGTGCAACTCCGCAACGCTCGCGCAGCCGCAGTAGCCCATGGCCGCGCGCAGGCCGCCGGCCATCTGGAACAGGATTGCGATGACCGAGCCTTTGTAGGGCACGCGGCCTTCGATGCCCTCGGGCACCAGCTTGTCGGCGTGGGGGTTGGCGCCGGTGTTGTCTTGGAAGTAGCGGTCGGCACTGCCTTGCTGCATGGCCGCGATGGAGCCCATGCCGCGGTAGCTCTTGTAGCTGCGGCCCTGGAACAGCACGATCTCGCCCGGCGCCTCTTCGGTGCCGGCGAACATGCCGCCCATCATCACGGTCGAGGCGCCTGCCGCCAGCGCCTTGGCGATGTCGCCGGAGTAGCGAATGCCGCCGTCGGCCACCAGCGGCACGCCCGAGCCGCGCAGCGCCGTGGCCACGCTGTCGATCGCCATGATCTGCGGCATACCGACGCCCGCGACGATGCGCGTGGTGCAGATGGAGCCCGGCCCGATGCCGACCTTCACGCCGTCGGCCCCCGCCTCGGCCAGCGCCAGGGCCGCCTCGCCGGTGGCGATGTTGCCGCCGATGTCGTCGACCTGCGCGAAGTTGCGCTTGATCCAGCGCACCCGCTCGATCACGCCCTGGCTGTGCCCGTGGGCGGTGTCGACCACGATCACGTCCACGCCCGCCTTCACGAGCGCCTCGACCCGCTCTTCGGTGCCTTCGCCCACGCCCACTGCGGCACCCACGCGCAGCTTGCCTTGCGCGTCGCGCGCCGCGTTGGGGAAATTGGTCTGCTTGGTGATGTCTTTGACGGTGTAGAGCCCGCGCAGTTCGTTGGCCGCGTTCACCACCACCACGCGCTCGAGCTTGTGCTGGTGCATGAGCGCCTTGGCCTGCTGCAGCGTGGCGCCTTCATTGACCGAGACCAAGCGTTCGCGCGGCGTCATGATCTCGCGTACCGGCGCGTCCAGCCGCGTCTCGAAACGCAGGTCGCGCCCGGTGATGATGCCCACCACCTTGCCGTCGTCCACCACCGGGAAGCCGGAGATGCCGTGTGCGCGCGAGAGCTCGATCACGTCGCGCACGCGCACGCCCGACGAAATGGTGATCGGGTCGCGCAGCAGGCCCGACTCGTAGCGCTTAACGCGCGACACCTCGGCGGCCTGCTGCTTGGCGCTCAGGTTCTTGTGGACGATGCCGATGCCGCCCTCTTGCGCCAAAGAGATGGCCAGGCGCGCTTCCGTCACGGTGTCCATGGCCGCCGAGACGAGCGGCAGGTTCAGCACGATGTTGCGCGACAGCCGGGTGGCGAGCGAAGTGTCGCGCGGCAAGACCTGGGAGAAGGCGGGCACCAGCAACACATCGTCGAAGGTGAGCGCTTTGCCGAGAAGGC
Source organism: Methylibium sp. (assembly GCA_031420735.1). Classification (GTDB taxonomy): domain Bacteria; phylum Pseudomonadota; class Gammaproteobacteria; order Burkholderiales; family Burkholderiaceae_C; genus Methylibium. Next base: position 159 of record JANONH010000003.1, on the reverse strand, counting down.
GCATGGGAGCAGCTCCAATCGCAAAGCCGAATTATATGGAAGGGTTCGCGCGCCACCGGGCGGCGTGCGAAATGCACGCCCGCAGCCAAGGCTGCAAGCACGCGGGCGGCAGGCCGGGTGGGGCACGGCAAGGTGCGCCGCTAAACTGCGCGCCATGAC
>JANONH010000002.1:0-1873 GCA_031420735.1 Methylibium sp. | reverse complement strand
CCGAATTCACTCGACGCCTGGGAGGCGCACCACCGAGGCCTGTGGCACATGTACCGCTTCAACTGCGCCGACAACCAACGCGCGCGGCATTACTTCCAGATGGCGGTGCGCCTGGACCCGACGTTTTCGCGCGCCCACGCGGGCCTCTCCTTCACCCATTGGCAAGGCGCATTTCAGCGCTGGGAAGAGCGCGGGCCCGCCATCGACCGAGCCTTCGAGGCCGCCGGCCAGAGCCTCATCGCAGACGACCGCGACCCGGCCGCGCACTGGGCCATGGGCCGTGCGCTGTGGCTGCGCGGCCGCCAGGACCAGGCGCTGGCCGAACTGGAAAGCTCGGTGGATCTGAGCCCGAACTTCGCCCTGGGGCACTACGCCTTGGCTTTCGTGCACAGCCAGTCGGGCGATCCCGAGGCGGCGATCGTCTCGGCCGACCACTCGCGCCACCTGAGTCCCTTCGACCCGATGCTGTTCGCCATGCTCGGCAGCCGTGCGATGGCCCTGGCCCGGCTCGGCCGCTTCGACGAGGCGGCCGATTGGGCGTGCAAGGCGGCGGCGCGGCCCAACGCCCATGCCCACATCCAGGCGATCGCCGCGCATTGCCTGGCGCTGGCGGGTCGGCTTGACGAGGCTCGCGGCTTCGTGGCCGCGATCCGTCAGACGCAGCCGCAGTACGGCGTCGACGATTTCCTCGGCGCGTTTTGCTTTGCCGCGGAGGCCGAGCCGCTGTTTCGGCAAGCCGCCCGGCGCATCGGCCTGAGTTGACCGCCCCCGTTGCGGCTTCGCCGCTCCCCCTCACGGGGGCGCCGCTGGCGGCCCGGCGCAGCCGGTCCGCGGCGGCTGCTTGACCGGCTCGGTCGAGTGTGCGGCTGTTCGATGTGCTTGACCAAGCCGTTGCGGCTCGCTGCCTCTGCGGTCCGGCAGAACCAGTGCGCGGCGGCCGCAGGGAGCGCGGCCTCGCGCGCCCGCCGCCGCGCCGAGACATGCAGAATGCCGCGATGGACTCACGGCATGAAGCTCGCTACCCGAGCACGCGCTTGCCGGTGTTTGCCCGCAACCTCGTCGCCACCTCCCACCCCCTGGCCGCGCAGGCGGGTCTGGGCATGCTGGCTCGGGGCGGCAACGCGGTCGATGCGGCCATTGCCACCGCGGCGGCCATGACCATCGTCGAGCCCTGCAGCAACGGCCTCGGCTCGGACGCCTTTTGCATCGTCTGGGACGGCCAGCGCCTGCACGGGCTCAACGGCTCGGGCCGGGCGCCCGCCGCCTGGACGCCGGAGTACTTTGCGCGCAAGTACGGCGCCGGGGCCGCCCACCCGCCACTGCGCGGCTGGGACGCCGTCACGGTGCCGGGGGCGGTCGCCTCGTGGGCGGCGCTGAGCCGGCGCTTTGGCAAGCTGGCGTTTGCCGAATTAATGGCGCCGGCCATCGACATCGCCGAGCGCGGCTATGCGGTGCCGGTGGTGGTGCAGCAAAAGTGGGCGGCGGCCGCGCGCATCGAGTCGCTGGTGGCGCAGCCCGGTTTTGCGGCGACCTTTTTGCCGCGCGGACGCGCGCCCGCGGTGGGCGAGCTGCACCGCATGCCGGGCGCGGCGCGCGCGCTGCGTGCCATCGCCACAAGCGAAGGCCGCGCTTTCTACGAAGGCGAGATCGCAGAGGCGCTGGCGCGTGCTGCTGCCGCTCAGGGCGGCGCGCTCGCTGCTGCCGACCTGGCCGGTTTCGTGCCCGAATGGGTTGCGCCCATCTCCAAGGCCTACCGCAGCCACCGCCTGCACGAGATTGCGCCCAACGGGCAGGGCATCGCGGCCCTCATGGCGCTGGGCATGCTCGAGCACTTCGATCTGGCCAGCCTGCCGCTGGACGGCGTGGCCTCGCA
>JANONH010000001.1:0-5072 GCA_031420735.1 Methylibium sp. | reverse complement strand
CTGACGGGCGATGTGCGGTATGGCCTGGATGCCCGACGAGCCGGTGCCAATGACGCCCACGCGCTGGCCGGAGAAGTCGACCTCTTCCTTGGGCCAGTAGGCGGTGTGGAAGTTGCGGCCCTTGAAATCGGCCAGGCCTTCGAAGCCCAGGTCCTTGGGCGTGGACAGACAGCCAGTGGCCATGATGCAGAACTGCGCGCTCACGGCCTGGCCCTGATCGGTGGTGACCTGCCAGCGGCTCTGTGCCTCGTCGAACACGGCCGCGGTGACGCGCGTGTTGAAACGGATGTCGCGCCGCAGGTCGAAGCGGTCGGCCACATGGTTGATGTAGCGCAGGATCTCGGGCTGCTCGGCGTAGCGCGAAGACCAGTTCCAGTCCTGCTGCAGCTCGTCGGAGAACGAGTACGAGTACTCGATGCTTTCGATGTCGCAGCGCGCACCCGGGTAGCGGTTCCAGTACCAGGTGCCGCCGACACCGTCGCCGGCCTCGAACAGCACCGCCGAGAAACCCTCTTTGCGCAGCATGTGCATGGCGTAGAGGCCGGCGAAGCCGGCGCCAACCACGACGACATCGACCCGCATGTCGCCCGCTTTGGGCTGTCGCGCGGGGTGTGAGAGTTCAGTGTTCATGGGTTGGCTCTTTGTGGTTCAGTAGGTTTCCAGATGCAGCCGGCCTTTGCGCTTCGAGGTGATGGCGCGCGAGGATCGCGGTTGCGGCGAGAAAGGTCTGGATGATGGGGCCGGGGTCGGCGGTGGCCGCGGGCGGCACCCCAGGCAGTTTGGCCGACTTTAGAAAGCCGTGCCGAGGCCGGCATCCGGGATATTCCCTAGCCTCTAGGCAAAACCCTTAGTGCGCCGCAGCACGCCCGCCACAAGACCGCCGCAGAACCGCCGAGGCCGCGCGCCACCGCCGGCGAGACTGCAAGCTGCAGCCCGTGCAGCCGGCGCGCGTGGCTATAGTGGGCGCAGAAGACTGGCCGCAAAGCAAACGCTGCTCGCGCCGCCAAAGTATTCCAACCCCGAGGAGCCGCCGATGAAACGCTATGAAATGCACCCCACCCAGGCCGCGTCGCCGCTGCGCATGGCCGAGTTCGAGCCGCGCCCGCTGGGCGAGCATGAAGTCGCGGTCGCCATCAAGGCCGTCACGCTTAACTACCGCGACCTGCTGGTGAGCCGCAACACCTATTTTTGCAACATCCCCGACGGCCGCGTGCCCTGCTCGGACGGCGCGGGCGAGGTGGTGGCCGTGGGCAAGCAAGTCAAGACCCTGGCCGTGGGCGACCGCGTGGCCACGCTGTTCTTCCCGGGCTGGCAGAGCGGGCGCCCCGAAGCGGCTTACGTCGCCAACGCACTGGGAGCCGAAACGGACGGCGCGCTCACCGAGCGTTTCATTGCCGCCGAGAGCGGCCTCATCAAGCTGCCCGCGGGCATGAGCCACGCCGAGGCGGCCAGCCTGCCCTGCGCCGCCCTGACCGCCTGGAACAGCCTGTTCGAGGTCGGCGATCTGCGCCCCGGCCAGACCGTGTTGCTGCAAGGCACCGGCGGTGTGTCGATCTTCGGCCTGCAGTTCGCCAAGGCGGCAGGTGCGCGCGTCATCATCACCTCGAGCGACGACGCCAAGCTCGAGCGCGCCCGCGCACTCGGCGCCGACGACACCATCAACTACAAAAAGCAGCCGGACTGGTCGGCCGAAGTGCTGCGCCTCACCGGCGGGCGCGGCGTCGACGTAGTGATCGAAGTGGGCGGCCCCGGCACGCTGGAGCAGTCGCTCGCGAGCGTGTGCCTCGGCGGGCGCATCGCCTACGTGGGCGTGCTCACCGGCCTGGCCGGCGCCGCCAACCCGGTGGCCCTGATCCCCAAGGCCGCCAGCATCCACGGCATCTTCGTCGGCAGCCGCGCCATGTTTTCCGACATGCTGGCCGCCATGTCGCGCCACCGCATCAAGCCGCAGATCGACCGCGAGTTCGCCTTTGCCGAAGCGCCGGCCGCGCTTGCCAGGCTGCAAAGCGGCGGGCACTTCGGAAAAATCGCCATCACCGTGGGCTCTTAGTTCGCGCACACCGGCTGCGCGCACATCGGCCCCGCGCGAGGCGGGCGATGTGCAGCGCGGGTGTCGTGCGGCGAGGGTGTTGTGCAGCCCGGTCGTCATGCAGTACGGGCGCCGTGCAGTGCACCGCACGGCACGGCGAGAGGCGTGCGCCTCGCAAATGCACGTCAAGACATATTGCCGTCTCGAAATCGCCAAGCTCATGAACCTGGCGCCGCTGCCGCGCAAGCGCTCAGCGGCCGGGCGCCGCAGCCTCGGCCCCTTCGCCCGGCGTGAGCGACTTGATGTAGGCCACCAGCTTCCAGATGTCGGCCTCGGGGATCGACTCCTTCCAGGCCGGCATCACGTTGCCCGCGCGCACGCGGCCATTGGCGATCACGTCGCGAATCTGCGTGGGCTTCCAGCCCGGGCGCTCCTGGAACGACTTGCCCTTGCCGGCCTCGCCGTGCTGACCGTGGCAGTAGGCGCAGGCACTGATGAAGCGCTTCTTGCCTTCAGCGACCCACTCCGGCTTGGCCAGATCCTCGGCCGACGGCACTGCTGGCGGCGCGGGCGGCGGTGCCTCGTCGGCGGCAAAACTCAAGCGGCCCGCGAGGGCAAGCGCGCAGGCGAGACTGAAGAAGGAAAGCTTCGAGAAGAGTGTGTGCTTCATGAGGGCAAGGCAGGCAACCACAACGTGGGCATCCCCGACCCTAACCGATCCGGCACACCAAAGAGGCCCAGCGCGTGCGCAGCGCTGAAGCTTTAGGCGGCAGGCGGCTGCAACTGGCACCGAGCGGATTCAAAGTCGCATGGACAATCTCGGCCGCGCCCGCTTGGCGTTTCAATGAGCGCCTCATGAGCGTCGATCACTACGAAAACTTTCCCGTCGCGTCTTTTTTGTGCCCGGCGGCGCTGCGCCCCGCGGTGCGCGCCATCTATTTCTTCGCGCGCACCGCCGACGACCTGGCCGACGAAGGCGATGCGCCCGCGGCCGAGCGCCTGGCCGACCTTGCCGCTTACCGCCAAGACTTGCTCGCGGTGGCGCGCGGCCAGGCGCCCGCGGCGCGCTGGGCCTGGGTGTTCGGGCCGCTGGGCCAAGCGCTGCGCACGCACCGCCTGCCGCTGTCGCTGCTGCAGGCACTGCTTGACGCCTTCGAGCAAGACGTGGTGAAAAACCGCTACGCCAGTCGCGCGGAATTGCTCGACTATTGCAGCCGCTCCGCCAACCCGGTGGGTCGCCTGCTGTTGCACCTCTACGGCATCGACGACGCCGGCGCACTTGCCGAGTCGGACGCGGTGTGCAGCGCCCTGCAACTGATCAATTTCTGGCAGGACCTCAGCGTCGACCTGCCGCGCGGGCGCTTCTACCTAGCGGGCGACGAATGTGCGCGCCACGGCGTGAGCGAAACGCTGCTGCTCGCCGGGCGCGACACGCCGTCCACGCGCGCGCTGGTGCAGTCGCAGTGCGACTGGGCGCGCGCCCTCATGCGGGAGGGCGCGCCGCTGGTGCACCGCCTGCCGGGGCGTGCCGGCTGGGAGCTGCGCGGCGTGGTGCAGGGCGGCCTGCGCATCCTGGACCGCATCGCCGCGCTGGGCTATGCGAGCCTGAGCGAGCGGCCCACGCTCGGCCCCCTCGACTGGCCGCGGATCGCGCTTCGGGCGCTCTGCATGCGCCGCGTGGACAATCGCGCGTTGCCATGACGCCCCAGCAATACGTGCAGGACAAGGCCGCCGCCAGCGGCTCGAGCTTTTACTACGCCTTTTTGTTCCTGCCACCGGCGCGGCGTGCGGCCATCACCGCTTTCTACGCCTTCTGCCGCGAAGTCGACGACGTCGTGGACGAGGTGGCCGACGCCGGCCTCGCGGCCACCAAGCTCGCCTGGTGGCGCCATGAAGTCGCCGAGGCCTTTGCCGGCCAGCCCCACCACCCAGTAATGCAGGCGCTGATGCCGCACGTGGCCAATTACGCCATCGGCCCGCAGCAGCTTTTGCAGATCATTGACGGCTGCGAGATGGACCTCACCCAGACTCGCTACCTCGACGAGCCGGCACTGCGCCGCTACTGCCACTTGGTGGCCGGCGTGGTGGGCGAGGTGGCCGCCAGCATTTTTTCCAGCGAAGCGGGCCGCCCGCCGGGCGAGGCGACGCGCCGCTACGCGCACACCCTGGGCCTGGCCATGCAGCTCACCAACATCGTGCGCGACGTCGGCGACGACGCCCGGCGCGGCCGCATCTACCTGCCGATGAGCGAGCTGCAACGCTGCGGCGTCAAGGCCCACGAGCTGCTGCTGCGCACGCCGCCCTGGGGCTACAGCGAACGCTTCACCGCGCTGATGCGCTTGCAGGCCGAGCGCGCACATGCCCTTTACGACGAGGCGCTCGCCTTGCTGCCGCCTGCAGAGCGGCGCGCGCAGCGGCCCGGGCTCATGATGGCCTCGATCTACCGCGAGTTGCTGCGCGAAATCGAGGCCAAGGACTTTCAGGTATTGCACCAACGGGTGAGCCTCACACCGCTGCACAAGTTCTGGCTCGCATGGAAGACGAACTGGCGAGAACGCTGAGCGCGCGGGCGCAGGCCGCCGCACCCAAAACGGCGCCGCCGCCCCAGAGCCGCCGGCCTGCGACCGCACCCCGCCCGCGCCGTGTCGCCATCGTCGGCGGCGGCTGGGCCGGCCTGGCGGCCGCCGTCGAAGCCGTCTCGCTCGGGCATGCGGTCACCCTGTTCGAGATGGCGCCCGCATTCGGCGGGCGCGCGCGCCGGCTTGCCGCCAGCGCAGCCGCCCTGGGAGCCTGTCGGGCTTGGGGCGTCGAAGCGAAATATGGCCCCAGCGAGGACAGTTTTTGCCGGGTTCGCAGGCCCATAGCCGTAGCTATGGGACAAGAAGCAAGTGAAAAATGGACCGCTGCGGCCAAATTGCAGCCGACGATCCCCGAGCCCGACAGGCTCCTTGCGCTCGACACCGGCCAGCACATCCTCATCGGCGCCTACCGCGAGACGCTGCGCCTGATGGCGCTGGTGGGCGTCGACGAAAGCACCGTGCTG